>CAYOGX010000113.1:0-9178 GCA_964403235.1 uncultured Planctomycetales bacterium
CCGGGGACGGTCTCGCTGGTCGGTGCGGGCCCGGGCGACAGCACGCTGATCTCGACGTTCAGCCCGTCTACCTCGTTCGGCGCGACCGGTACGAACCGCGAATCGTGAACGGCTGAATGCTGCGCGTATTCTGCCACCGTCTCCGGCAGCGTGCCGGACGGGTGAAACGTCCCGATGCAACCGCGAAGCTGTTTGCCTCTGCGTAGCGTGACGAAGACGCCGAAGAATTCCTCGTCGGCGCCGGGCACGTTCTGGGTGGTGGGCGCTGGCTGGCCACGAGCGGCCGCCTGGACCGAGCGGCGGGCTAGATCAAGCAGTTGGCGTCGGGTTTCGGTGTCCACGATGCTGAACCTCGATTCAGCGTGTGGTTGCAACCGAACGACACCGACCGTATACCACCAATCAATCCGCGCGTCCAGCCCCATGTCAAAACGAAATCCTGGCCGCCGTCGCCCCGCCCGACACCTGATACAATGGACCGGCATGTCCGCGACGCTCGAGAACGTTCGCATCGTGCTGGTCCGAACGAAGATCGCCGGCAACATCGGCGCGACCGCGAGGGCGATGGCCAACATGGGCCTGTCCGATCTGGTCCTGGTGAGCCCCCAAGCCGATCCGAACGATCGACGCGCCAGACAACGCAGCGCCCGGGCCGAACCGCTGTTGACATCCGCACGTGTGGCCGATCGTCTGAAAGACGCCCTGACCGATGTCCACTGGACGGTCGGTGCGAGCCGCCGACGGGGGATGTATCGCGAGGCCATCGAGATCGACCCGCGGACCATGGCGGCCGACGCGGTGGCACGGATCGGGGAGGGCCAACGGACGGCACTACTGTTCGGCCCGGAGGACAACGGCCTGGACCGAACCGAGGTGCTGGCCTGCGACGCCGTCGTGCGGATCCCCTCGCACGAGGACTACCCCAGCCTGAACCTGGCCGGCGCAGTGACGGTCTGTGTCTATGAGTTGTTCGTTGCGGCCGCGGCTGCCGGTGCGACCGGGACGGCGACCGCCGCCCGACCATCGGCCGACGACCCCGCGGACGGCGCGATGATGGTCCGGCTGATGGACAAACTTCGCGACGCCCTGACGGAGCTCGGCTATCTCCGGCCGGAGCATCCGGAACACCTGCTGTCGGCCCTGCGGGCGATCCTGAGTCGGACCGAGCTGAGCGTCGCCGAGGCCCAGATCCTGATGGGCCTGGCCCAGCAGATCCAGGAATTCGCCCGCTACGGACCGCAGCGTCGATGACGTCGGCCCGACGCCCAATGGGTGTCGGGTCTGCGAGAACGAACGTGCTATGATCACGCACTGCCCGGGCTGCCAGACCGATCGCTGTAGCCGGTTGTTCGTCAAGAACGGCTACGACATCCGATCGTGCCGGGCGTGCGGCACGTGGTTTGTGGCCAATCCCCCGTCGTCCGACCGGCTCCGCGAGATCTACCGCGAGGGCTATTTCACCGACCGACTCGCCCAGGACGGTGCGGACCCGCTGGGCGCGGCCGCCTGGCGATCGGCCGTCACCAACGCCCGCCGCCGACTGACGCTGATCCGACGCCACGCCCCCAGGGCCCGTCGTCTGCTCGACGTGGGTTGCGGGACAGGGGCTTTTCTGTCTGTTGCCCGCAGCGAATACGACTGCGTCGGCCAAGACGTCTCGGCCGAGGCCGCCGCGACCGTCCGCGAACGTCTGGGCGTGCCCACGCACACGGGCGATCTGCGAACGCTCGACCTGCCCACCGGCGGATTCGACGTAATCACCGCCTTCGACGTCGTCGAGCACGTCCCCGACCCGGCCGAGTGGCTGACCGCGCTGGGCCGGCTGCTGGCGCCCGAGGGCATCACGCTGCTAACCACGGGGGACACGGACAGCCTGGCCTGCCGCCTGACCGGCCGATGGTGGCACCTGATGACGCCGCCCGAACACCTGACGTTCTTCAGCCGCGCCGGCCTGACGCAGCTGACGGCCCGCGCCGGGTTGACCGTCGAACACGTCGCCCACCAACCCGTGACCGCCAACGTCGGCTACATGGCCGCCAAGCTCGCCGACGTCGTCGGCCGACCGCTACGGTGGCTCCCCCACCTTGTCGCCGCCTGTCGGTTGGACACCGTCGACGTCGACGTCAACCTGCTCGACGTGCTCACCCTGGTCGCCCGCCGGACCTGAGCGGAGCCTGCCGAAAGGCTCACGGGCGAGAATGCAGTACCGTCCTGGTGCCCATGGTCTTGACAAGCGTGCGGCTGTGTGCACTACTATATATCGTGAACTCTGCCCGTGTTGGGGCGGATGCCCTCTCATCAAGCAGATCTTGGGCTGCATGGGGCAAGGAGCACTGCAAGAACAGTAGAACCTCGTCGGTGGCGGGGCAGACTAACGTGGCGGGAGCGTCGACCGGCCGGGGTACGTCCGTCGCGCGTAGGTCTAATCCTGGCCGAACATCGAGGTTGGAGGACAGGATGATGGGGCAGCTCGCGGGACCTTCAAAAGGACAACGGCCGTCAAGTCGAACGGGTATCGGCCGGGGTTCCGGCAGGTTGTTGCTGGCGCTCGGTGGGGTGTTGCTCATGGGGGGCCAGACACGGGCGCCGGCCCAAGCGTGCTTTCCGTGGGTGCATAGGACGACCGTCGGCCCGTCGCCACGCTCCCTCCACGCGATGGCGTACGACAGCGTCCGCGGCGTGACCGTCCTGTTCGGCGGGGAGGACGGAAGCAGCAACGGCGAGACGTGGGAGTGGGACGGGACGAGCTGGACGCTCCGGAGCAGCAGCGGCCCGTCGCCACGCTATGACCACGCGATGGCGTACGACAGCGTCCGCGGCGTGACCGTCCTATTCGGCGGGTCCGAAGGAGGGGGGGTCTATGACGGCGAGACGTGGGAATGGGATGGGACGAGCTGGACGCTCAGGAGCACCAGCGGGCCGTCGCAACGCGCTGCCCACGCGATGGCATACGACAGCGTCCGCGGGGCGACGGTTCTGTTCGGCGGGAGCAGCGGGGGCCGCGAGACGTGGGAATGGGACGGGACGAGCTGGACGCTCAGAAGCACCAGCGGGCCGTCCGCACGCGATTTCCACGCGATGGCGTACGACAGCATCCGCGGCGTGACCGTCCTATTCGGCGGGGAGGACGGAAGCAACGACGGCGAGACGTGGGAATGGGACGGGACGAGCTGGACGCTCAGGAGCACCAGCGGGCCGTCACCACGCTGGCGGCACGCGATGGCGTACGACAGCGTTCGCGGCGTGACCGTCCTGTTCGGCGGATGGGATAGCAACTGGTGGGACGGCGAGACGTGGGAATGGGACGGGACGAGCTGGACGCTCATAAGCAGCAGCGGCCCGTCGCCACGCGCTGGACACGCGGTGGCGTACGACAGCGCGCGCGGCGTGACGGTCCTGTTCGGGGGGTTGGCCGTGGACGTAACCCATTACGGCGACACGTGGGAAACCGCCCCATCGGGGGACGTGCGCACGCTCAGCATCACGCTCAAGAAAGCGGGTAAGAGCTGGGTGGACATCGACCCCAACGACCCGAACTGGTCCCCGTACGTCTATCCGACCGGCACGGTGCTGACGCTAACGGCAATGCCTACCGGCAACAGGTCCTTCAAGAATTGGAAGATCTGGAACCCCAACTACTGCGATGACGCCAACTACATCGTCATCGACACCAACAACCCGATCATCGTCGCCATGGACTGCAACCGCCGGGTCGAAGCCATCTTCAAGTGCGGCGGCGGTGGCGTCGAAGGCGCACTTCCGTTGCTGGGGGTCCTCGGTATGCTCGGGGTGCTCGCGTTGATAAAACGCTCGCGGTAGCGCGGGCCATCCGCATTCCACCCCGCTCAACTGTGGGCCCTCACGCGACAGGTTACAGCCGGGGTCCTCATCTGGGTCGATAGCTCCGCAAAACGCCATTCAACGGCCCCTCCCGACGGGCGACTGGCCGGACGGTTATCGGACCGTGTGTCGCGCAACCGCCCTGGCGCGTTGACTTTCCATGCTTGGTGGGCTATTGATTAAGTAGAGGGTGGGTAAAGGAGTCCAAGCGCCGGGGGCGCCCACCACATCCGTCCAAGGGATTCGGTTGCGCGAACACACCTTTGGATAGGGGTTAGCAGGTCGGAAGCGATGCGCGCTGTCTCGTCCTCGAGCCAGGGCAGGCAAACACCTGGGCCGTAAGGCCTTCACGTCCGCCGGTCTGTTGGCCGGCGACGCGTTTGCCGCTCGCCTTGGCTTGGTCGCGAACGTCTGATCATCCGGCGTCAACGGTCGGACCTGCGAGAGGGACCGGCAATGGGATTGACGTACCGTTTGCACATGGCGGTGGCTGTCCTGGCCCTTGCTGCGCCACCGCTGCTCGCCCAGCCCTACGCGCTCACCGTCATCGTTGAGGGCCAGGGGACCGTCGAGGTCGATCCCAATGGGGCGACCTACCCGTCGGGGACGGTGGTCGATTTGACGGCCCTGCCCGATCCCGGCTGGCGGCTCGTCCGGTGGGAGGGCGATCCCAACATCACGATGAGCGACCTGGTCGGCGTCTGGGGCAGCGGGCCGAGCGACGTCTTCGTCGCCGGCAGCCATGGCACGATCGTGCACCATGACGGCGCAAACTGGTCGGTGATGACGGCCGCGACGTCGCTGGGCCTGTACGGCCTGTGGGGCAGCGGGCCGAACGACGTGTTTGCCGTCGGCGGAAACGAATTCGGGTCGGCCTACACGATCCAACACTACGACGGATCGAGCTGGTCTCAGATGATCGGCGGGACGACATACACGTTGTTCCACGTCTGGGGTGCCGGGCCGAACGACGTCTTCGCCGTGGGCTTGGGTCCCGGCGGCGGGACGATCCTGCACTACGACGGCGCGAGTTGGTCCGACATGCCCGACCTCCCGACCGGGCTCTTCGCGGGTGTCTGGGGCAGCGGGCCGAACGACGTCTACGCCGTGGGCTACCTCGGCCGCATCCTCCACTACGACGGCGCGACCTTCTCAGCCATGACCAGCCCGACGCAGGAGCTCCTCGTGGGCGTCTGGGGCAGTGGGCCGAACGACGTCTTCGCCGTGGGAACCGCCGGCACGATCCTGCACTACGACGGCAACGGCGCGACCTGGTCGTCGATGGCCAACGGGTCCGAAATCGACCTCCACAACATCTGGGGCACCGGACCGAACGACGCGTTCGCCGTGGGAACCGCCGGCACGATCTTGCACTACGACGGGGCAACCTGGTCGGCGTCCGACAGCGGCACGACGACCGATCTATTCGGCGTCTGGGGCACCGGACGCGACGACGTCTACGTCGCAGGGTACGACGGCACGATCCGGCACTATGACGGCACGACCTGGTCCTGGCCGACCATCAGCACCGACCCCAACGTCCAGATCGTGATGAACGCCGACAAACAGGTGACGGCCGTGTTCGCGCAATCCGCCGTTCTGACGGTAAGCATCAAGAAGCAGGACTACGGCGCCGTCATCGTGGACCCCTGCGCGCCCGGATATGAATACGCGTGCGGCACGGAGCTCACGCTTACCGCAGTGCCTAACTCGGGCAAGGTCTTCAAGAAGTGGGAGATCGACGATCCCTGTCACCCGGGCGACGCAAACCATATCGTCGTCGACAGCAACAACCCGATCGCCATCGTGATGTCGGGCGACCGAGAAGTGAAGGCGTTTTTTAAGTGCGGGGGCGGCACGGAATTGATGCAGCCGGTGTTGACAGTCGCACTGCTGGGCATTCACCGCCTGCGACGAAGACGATCCCCCTGAATAACCTTGGCGTAAGGCGGCTCAGGATCCTCCCTGGTTCGAGAATCCCTTCTCGCACCTACTCCCGCGGGAATCCCTTCCTGCACCCTTGCGGCACGCGGAAAAGCAACCGGGTAATTGACGTCGGTGAGGCCACCGGCCGGCACAGCCGGCCCTACGCCTCAGGACGCGGCCTCGGGCGTGAAGGGGGGCGTGGTCATGCGGCCTTCGATGACGACCTCCGCGATCCGCCGGGCAGCCAGACCGTCGCCGTAGACGTTGACCTCGCGCGCCATGGCCGCGTAGGCCGACGCGTCCGACAGCAGCCGCGATGCCTCCGCGACGATCCGCTCGCGCTCCGTGCCGACCAGCCGGACCACCCCGGCGGCAACGCCCTCGGGCCGCTCCGTCTTGGCACGCAGAACCAGCACGGGCTTGCCCAGCGCGGGGGCCTCCTCCTGAATCCCGCCGGAATCCGTCACGACCAGATGCGCCCGCACCAGCAGCGTGACGAAGTCGGTGTACGGCATCGGCTCGACGAGGTGGACCCGCTCGCAGCCGCCGAGGATCTCCTGGACCGGTCGTCGAACGTTCGGATTGAGATGGACCGGGTAGACCAGCCGCACGTCGTCGAACCGCTCGGCGATGTCCCGCAGCGCGTGGCAGAGCTGGCGGAACGGCTCGCCGAAGCTCTCCCGCCGATGGGCGGTGACTAGGATCAGCCGGCCATCGCCGAGCTCAAGCCCGGCCGGGGGCGGTCGGTCCGCGACGCGATCGCGGGCCCAACGGAGGGCGTCGACGACGGTGTTGCCGGTGACGAAGATGCTGTCGGCCGGTACCTGCTCGGCCAGCAGTGCGTCACGCGCCGTCGGCGTCGGCGCGAAGTGGTAGTCCGCCGTCACCCCGGCCACCCGACGGTTGATCTCCTCGGGGAATGGTGCGCGCTTATCGCGCGTCCGCAGCCCGGCCTCGACGTGCCCGACCTTCGCGCCGGCGATGAAGCCGGCCAGCGCGGCCGCCATCACCGTCGTCGTGTCGCCCTGGACCAGGACCACGTCGGGCTCGATTTCGTCCATGAGCGGTCGAAGCCCCAACAGCAGTCGGCCCAATAGATCCGTCGGGTCCTGGGCGGCCTGCATGATCTTCAGATCGTGATCGGCCGTCAGCGCCAGCGCTTGCATCGTCTCGTCGAGCATCTCCCGATGCTGACCCGTCGAGCAGACGATCAGCTCGGCCTGATCCGCGCGTTCGCGGAGGCGGTGGATCACGGGCGCGAGCTTGATGGCTTCAGGTCGTGTGCCGAAAACGGCCAGAACGCGTTTCATGGACAGGGCTTTCGACGGCCATCGGCGCCGCTCGGACGCTCTCACGCGTCGGCGACCGAACCGTGTTGTGAATGGTAATTCCTGTCGGCGCATCCCACAAGGATCTGAACTGTGGTTCGCCGACGAGGTGGGCTGGCAGCCTCAAGCGCGTCGCAGACGCTCGCGGAGCAGGACCAGCAACGTTCGCAGGACCGTCGCGCTGACGGCCATCTTCGACGCGCCGACCTTCTGGTCATACCTCAGGATGAGCGGCACCTCACCGAACACGGCGCCCTGCTTGTCCAGACGCAGCAGGATCCCGACCATGCACGCGAACCCCTCACGGGAAAACAGGCGGTCGCCCTGGTCGGCCAGGGCGTTTTGGAGGAACCCGGCCTGGTACACGCGGAAACCGCACGAATAGTCGCGCACGCCCGGAAGCGGGTAGATGAGTCTGAAGAGGATCGACATGCCCCGCGACATCATCCGCCGCAGGAGCGGCACGCCCCGAATGAGGGCCCCGGTCCGGTAGCGCGACGCGATTACCACGTCGCGACCCTCCCCAACATCCCGGATCATCCGCGGAAGCTGACCGGGCAGGTGGGAGTTGTCCGCGTCCATGCAGACGATGACGTCCTCGGGCGCGGCGCGTTCGGCGGCCGCCGTCATGCCGCGCATGAAGGTCTCGGCCAGGCCCCGGTTCTGTTCGTTCTCGAGGATCTCGATGTGCAGGTCGCCGGCCTGTTCGCGAGCGACTGCGATGGTGTTGTCGGCCGAGCCGTCGTCGACGAGGACGATCCGAAGGTCCAGGTTGTAGGTGTCCGCGACTAGGCGCCTGCACCCGTCGAAGATCGCGGGGAGGTTTTCGGCCTCGTTGTAGGCTGGAAGCACGAGCCAGGCACGCATGGCGGTAGTTCCCGTCGGCCGACGCCCACGTCCTCGGACACGACAACCGAATCCACTCGGCGTGGTGGGTCGCCGGGCTGCCTGTCCGGGTAGCCAACGCGCTTGCGTCTCGCCCAGTTCCTATACCGCAATGGCCGTGCGTCTGTCAAATCGCGGCGCGTCCGGACCGACGGCGATCAGTCTATGTCGCCTCGGGCGCAGCCGGGGCGCTGCCCAGGTGTTTGAGCAGCACCCATTCAGGCCGCTTCGCGCCGCGGTCCAGGTAGATCTCGAACCGCTCGCCCGAGTCGGTCTCGACGTGGTAGTAGTTCCGATGCCGGCGCATCGTCCACTTGGGACGCCGCAGCTCGCTAGGCATTGAGGCGTCCTGCCAACTCGCGAGGATGCGGACGATACGATACGTCTGGCCCCGCCACGTGAAGCGGGCAGGACGCTTGACGTCGCCTTCCGTGTCGACCTTAATGACCTCGCTGATGAACTCCATGGGCGGTGCCTCGATGCGTGTTGCCCATCTCGTCCCGACCGGAGGCATGATACCGCCGGAAGGATTCGGCGGGAACGTTTCAAGGAGCGGCGACCATGGACGTCTATCTCGTTCAGCACGGTGTGGCGTGTTCGAAAGAGCAGGACCCGCAACGTCCGCTGACCGACCAGGGCCGCGGGGTGGCCGCGAAGGTGGCCGACTATCTGGCAGCCCGCGCCAACCGCCTGATCGACCCGCCGATCGCGCAGGTCCGCCACAGCGGCAAGCTTCGCGCCCGGCAGACGGCGGAAATCCTAGTGCAAGCGCTCTGCCCCCAGATCACCCCGATCGCCGGTGTGGACATGGCCCCCAAGGACAACCCACGCACGATCTACAACGAACTCCAGCCGGTCCGCGAACAACCCGGGGCCTGGCTGCTGGTCGGTCACCTCCCGCACCTGGCCAAACTGGCCGGCCTGCTACTAACGGGCGACGCGAACAAGACCCCCGTGCGGTTCGTCAACGCCGCGGTGCTGAAGATCTGCCCGTCGGACACCGGCTGGGCCGTGGCGTGGTACGTTACCCCGGACTGCGCGCAGTAGGGATCATGCGCGCAACACTCGAGAAGGGACGACCATGAAGCCACATACCGTTTCTGTGCCGACCGCATTGCTGTCCGTCCTTTTCGCAGCCGCACCCGCACTCGCGGCCGATGGCTCGGAGGACAACCGCATCAAACCCTACGCCAAGAACC
>CAYOGX010000114.1:0-9159 GCA_964403235.1 uncultured Planctomycetales bacterium
CCGTCAGCGTGACGTCCAAGACCGTCGGTTTCGCGGACGGTTCCTCGTTGAAAACCGACAAGCTGCTGGTGGCCTCGGGGGGCCGACCGCGACGTCTGAAGGTGCCCGGCGCCGATCTGGAGAACGTCTTCACGCTCCGCAGCCTGGACGACGCCGACCGGATCAGCGCGGCCGCGGAGACGGCGTCGAACGTCGTCGTCATCGGCGCCAGCTTCATCGGTATGGAGGCGGCCGCCAGTCTGACCAAGCGGAAACGGTCCGTCACGGTGGTGGCGCCCGAGTCGGTGCCCTTCGAACGGACGTTGGGCCCCGACGTGGGAGGCGTGATCCACAAAGACCACGAGGAGAACGGGGTGTCATTCCAGCTTGGCCAGGGGGTCGCGCGTCTCGGTGGGAACGGTAAGGTCGACAGCGTCCATCTGAGTGATGGTACCCGGCTTCCGGCCGACCTGGTGGTCGTCGGGATCGGGGTGCAACCCGCGACGGAATTCCTCGAAGGGCTCGAGCGGAACCCCGACGGCGGCGTCCCGGTGGACCTCCAGATGCGCGCCGCCGAGGACGTGTACGCCGCGGGCGACATCGCGCAGTTTCCCGACGCGCTGACGACGGAGCGCGTCCGGATCGAGCACTGGCGGGTCGCGCAGCAGCACGGTCGGATCGCCGCGCACAACATGGCCGGCCGATCCGCCGAGTACGCGGGCGTGCCGTTCTTCTGGACCAACCACTTCAAGGCGAACCTGCGATACGTCGGGCACGCCACCGCGTGGGACGACATCCTCTACCACGGCAGCCTGGACGAACTGAAGTTCGTGGCCTTCTATGTGAAGGACGATCAGGTCGTGGCCGCGGCCGGGTGCGGCCTGAACATGAAGATGGCCGCCGTCGCGGAACTCATGCGGATGCGTCGATTGCCCCTGCCGGACGAGCTGCGCAAGGAGTCGGTCGATCTGGTCGAACGTCTGAAGACGTAGGGCGAGCAGGGGCTCGTCGGTCTGGGAGGCGCGGCGTGATCCGATTCGGCGGCGTCGGACTGAGGCGCGGGCTGGGACTGCTCGAGACGTTGGCCAAACACCCGCAAGTCGACGTCGTGGCCGTCTGCGACCAGGCGCTTGACGGGCGCCTCAAAGATGCTGCGCCGGTGGACCAGCTCCGTCGGTCGGGGGCCAAGATCGAAGCGACCTACGACGATTTCGATCGCTTCTGCGAGCACGAGATGGACGCGGTGTTGATCGCCACGCCGCCGCCTGCCCACGCGGCGATGTCGGTCGCCGCGTTGAACGCGAACCTTCACACGCTGTGCGAGGTGCCGGCGATCTACAACGGCCTCGACGAGGCAGACACGCTCCTGGACGCAGCGCGACGCAGCCGCGCCAAATACATGATGGCCGAGAACTGTTGCTACTGGGGATTCATCCAAACTTGGAAGCAAGTGGTGGCCGACGGCCGCATCGGCCGGGTGACCTACGCCGAGGCCGAATACGTCCACGACGTCCCCGAACTCATGACCGCCCCGGACGGCTCGTTGACCTGGCGGCCGGCCTGTACCCGCTGCAATACCTGACGCACAGCCTCGGGCCGATCCTGGACGTCATCGACGATCGGGTCGTCAGCGTCGTGGCGATGGACACCGGCCCGCAGCGCGAGCCGGCCTGGTCGACGCCGGACCAGGCGGTGGGCCTGTTCCGCACGGCCGGCGGATGCGTGATCAAGGTCCTGTGCAGCTTTTCGAACGCGCGTCAGCCCCCGCAGCACTACTACAGCATCTACGGCACGACCGGCGTCCTCGAGACCCCGCGCCAGGTCCCCAAGACGCCGGCCGACCTCGACGACGCACCTGATCTGCAAGGCCCAACCGCAACGTCGCCGACCCGCGGCGTCGGCGCCGCCAAGGGTTCGGCCGAGGACCACCGCAGTGCCGACGCGGCGATGCTCCACGACTTCGTCGACTGTCTGATCGAGGACCGCCCCCCGCCGATCGACGCGGTCCGCGCGTTGGAGTTCACCGTCCCGGGCCTATGCGCGCGTGAATCGGCCGAGCACGGTTCGCAACCGGTGGTCGTGCCGGACTACCGGTGAACCTGAACCACCATGCGGCGGACGGAAGAACGTAGGGCAGGTCGACGAAGGAGACCTGCCAAGAACGGGATGTGGTTACGATCCGCGCCGGACAGATACGGCAGGTGTCGCTGCGCTCCACCGTGCCCTACATATCGCCGTGCGTTGCGCAGGCAGGAACGTCAGAGTCGTCGCAGATGGAAGCCGCCGTCGACGTTGATGACCTGGCCGGTGGAGTAGGCCAGGTCGCCGCGGGCGATGGCGACGACGACGCGGCCGACGTCCTCGGGTTGGCCCCAGCGCTTCTGGGGCAGCAGGTCGCCCTCGAAGATCAGCTTGTCGTACTTGTCCTTCACACCGGCGGTCATGTCGCTAACGACGATGCCGGGGCGGATCTCGTAGACGCCGATGTCGTGCTCGGCCAATCGGTGGGCGTAGAGGGCGTTGACCATGCTCAGGCCGGCCTTGCTGACGCAGTATTCGGCGCGGTTGGTCGTGCTGGCATAGGCGCTGATGGAGGAGACGAAGACGATGGCCATCGTGCCGCCGCGGCCGGCCTTGGCCTGGGTGATCATCTGTCGGGCGACGGCCTGGGTCAGGAAGAACGGCCCGCGGAGGTTGATGCCCGTGACGCGGTCGTAGCTCTCGGGGGTCGTCTCGAGGATGTCGAACCGCTCTTTCAGCGACACACCCGCGTTGTTGACGAGCAGATCGACGGCGCCGAAGGCGTCGAGCGTCTCGTCCAGGATGCGTTGCCAATCGTCGTCGCGCGCGACGTCGGCCTTGATGACGACGGCGCGGCGGCCGATCTGCTCGACCTCGGCCTGGACGTGGTAGGCCCCACTGTCGGTGACGGCCGAGTCGGCGCTGACGCTGACGATGGCGACGTCCAGACCGGCCCTGGCCAGCTCGAGCACGATCCCGCGCCCGATCCCCCGCGATCCGCCCGTGACGAGGGCAACCCGGTCAATGTGGGCGTTCGACATGCCGCAACTCCCTGCTGACCGCAACGGGACCAGCCCCCAACCGTAGCCGCTCGGGAGTTGACAGGCAAGTCGAATGTGCGGTGCGGGGGGCAATAACCTTGCCGGTCGAGCGTTATGTCGTTAGGCTGTCTCGTCCGCGGGGGCGAGCGTACGTTCTGGCAAGGGTGAAGGTGAGATCAGGTCAACGGTAAGGAGAATCGGGATGCGCGGACATTTCTTATCACTCGTGTTGGTTGGATGCCTGGCGACGCCGGCCGTCCTGGCCCAGCAGGCCGACGAAGGGGGCGGGCGTAAGGGCCGAAGGGCCGGTCGACGGGCGCGAGGACCCCAAGACCCGCTGACGAACTTCAACCGCCTCAGCAAGCAGCTCAGCCTCGACGCGGGCCAACAGCAACAGATCAAGCCCTTAATCGAGGAATACACCCACTGCCGTGAGCAGGTCATCGCCAAGACGCCCCAGGACGTCCGCGAGCGCGACCGGGACCTCAGGAAGGAAATGGCCGAGGCCAGGAAGGACAAGGACAAGGAGAAGATCGAGGACCTCCGTAAACAGAGGCAGGAGCTTCGCAAGACCGACCCGACCGCCCAAGAGGTGACCAAGCTCCGTCAGGAGCTGGTCGACAAGATCGAGCCGCTGTTGCGCGACGATCAGAAGGAGCGACTTCGGAAGCTCGCCCGGATGCCGGGCAAGCCGTCGCTAAAGAACCTGGGGTTCCTGCGGCGCTGCGTCATGGAGCTCGAGCTGAGACCGGATCAGCGTGCCGAACTCAAGAAGATCGAAAAGGAGTACGGGGAGGCGACGAAGGAGCTGGGCAAGGACGCGGCGCCTGAGAAGCGTCAGGAGCTGTCCAAGCAGTGCTGTGAGGAGATCATGAAGATCCTCGACGCGGGGCAGAAGCAGCAGCTCGATCAGATCGCCAAGAAGATGCCGGCCAAGCCCTCGCCGTTGACGCGCAGCGCCAAGGCGCTCGGCAAGGCGCTGGAGAGCATCGAGCTACGGCCGGATCAGCAAACGAGCATCGACGCCCTGAAGGAACGCTACCAGGACGACCGACGGGCTGCCGGCAAGGACCGGCGGGCCCAGATGCAACTCAACCGGAAGCTCGTCGAGGACGTGATGAAGCTGCTCGACGACGACCAGAAGGAGCAACTGGCCAAGTGGCGGCCCGCCAAGAGGCCTGGCGGCAAGGGCAGGAAGAAAGACAAGTCATAGCCTCCGCGGCTGACTGTGTGAGGGGCGGGGAGGGGGCCGCACGCGGCCCCGCGAAACAAGCGCGGGGGCTCGGTACAGACGGTGCCCGCATCCCCGGCCGGGCGTCAAAATGCTTGCCACCGCCCCTTGTGGTGCAGGGTATAATGTGTATGCGGGTTGGAGCACCTAGGCGCAGCCGCTACCGGTTGGGTACGCACGTTCCAGACCCACCGGCGAACTGGCATTGCGGTATCGGGCGGGTAGAATCGGTGTGAGCTGAGATACATCCTGCGGGAGGCGAGTGATGAGATGGCAACGCATGGGCAAGTGGGCGCTGAGCTTGGCGATCGCCGTGCCGGCGATGGCGCAGCCGGCGGGCCCGATCCGTACCGGCGACGATCGGTCCGGGTCCGGTGACGACCGCGGTCGAGGCACGGTGGGCGGTGGTGCCCCGCGGGCGGGCGGTCCAATGCGAATCGGCGACGACGGCCGACGCGGACCCGCGCACATGCGCGGATATGGCGCGGGCCGAGGCCAACAGATCGACAAGTCGATCCTCGACCCCAAGCGGTTGGCCGAGGAGCTGAAACTCGAATGGCGGCAAAAGCAGGACATCGAGCAGCTCTTCCGGGAGTACAAGTCCGCCCTCGATGATCTCCGCAGACAGCACAGCGGCAGCGGCGCCGAGCAGAAGAAGAAGCAGCTCGAGATGGAGCTGAAGTCGGCCCGGGCCGCCCGCGACACGCAGCGAGCGAACGAGATCTGGCGCGAGCTGAGGGAGCTGCGAACCAGCGCCGCCGACGAGGAACGCCAATACCAGGAGATGCTCATCGAGGAGATCGAGAAGATCCTCGACGACGGGCAGAAGGTGCAATTCCGCCAACTGCTCCGCGGCGGCAGCGACCGTGGCCATGCAGCGGGCCCGCTGGACGATCCCAAGGTCCTGGCCCAGTGCCTCCAACAGGTCAAGCTGCAAGATTATCAGAAGAGCCAACTGGAGCAGATCCGGAAGCGGTACGAGCAGGACGTGAAACTCCGCGGCGAGAACATGCGGCCCGAGGACGAGAAGATGATGCGGAAGCGCCTGCTGGACGAGGTGCTGATGGTGCTCGACGACGAGCAGGAAAAGCAGCTCCGGGCCGCGCACGCCAAGCTGGGCGGGCCGGGCGCCGGCGGCGGACCCATCGACCTGAGCAATCCGGGTCATCTCTACTACGCCCTCGGGAGATTGAGAACGACCAAGCACCGCCTCAGCAAAGAACAGGACACCGAAATCAGCCGGCTCCGCAGGCAGTTTATGATGGACCTCCGCAACCTACCGCGCGGAGACGCCGACGCCCGCGACCGGGCCAACGAACAGCTCGGCCAGCAGATCCTGATGGTCCTGACGCCCGAGCAACGGGAGGCCATCGAGGAAATGGAGATGCCGGCGGGACGATCCATGGGACGCCGCGGAAGCCGGTTCGGACCGCGCAGCACGGACGACGACCGGCGCGACCGCGGGTCGAGGAGGGATCGCTACCGTCGCGACAGGGAAGACCGCTAGTACACCACCACACACCATCAGGCGTCGATGATCCGTGGGTCGACGCGCAAGCGTTGGCTGGGATGCGTATCGTTCGTCACATCGTCACCACTGCTTCATGGCACCCGAGTTGAAGCGAATCGCCATCCGGGGTAGACTACGTTTCAAGCCGGTCATGCGGGATCGAGTTCGGTCGCTCGCCGTGCCCGGTGGTGGGTACAGTTTCGTTGGACTGTGCGTCGCCAGGCCGCCCGGTCGAGGAGGGCCGGGCCGCACGATACCCTACACCCCTGATCACGGAGCCACGGGAATGCGGCGTCGCTAACAAGACGGAACGTGCCGGCCGGGGCGAGACCCGTGTGCGCGTTCCGTTCGCGTCGACCCGTGGCCGTCCATCTCCATCGCGAATAGCCAAACATCTCTGGTCGAGCCACGGGCTTGTGTGTCCAGGACCGCAGGATCGGGTCCCGAGCCGTCTTCGGAGATCGTTGGCAATGACCAAGGGCTGCCTGGATTTTCATAACGTGGTGTTCTACTACGAGTCGGCCGGCTCGCCGGTGTTTGACGGACTGTCAGTACAGATCCCATCGGGGTGGACGGGCGTGATCGGACCGAACGGGTCGGGCAAGACGACGCTGCTGCGTCTGGCCTGCGGTGAGCTTGCGCCCGTCCGTGGGGGTATCCGATCACCCGACCGGGTCATCTACTGCCCGCAACGGACCGACGACCCGCCAGGCGAGGTCGAATCGTTCCTCGGCGCGACGGATCGCAGCGCCTGCGTGCTGCGGGGGCAACTGGCGATCGAAGCCGATTGGGCAACGCGATGGGCCACGCTCAGCCACGGGGAGCGCAAGCGCGTGCAGATCGCCGTCGCGTTGTGGCTCAAGCCGCGCGTGCTGGCCGTTGACGAGCCGACGAACCACATCGACCTCGATGCGCGCCGACTGCTCGCCCGCGCATTGGCGACGTTCCGTGGCATCGGCCTGCTGGTCAGCCACGACCGTGATCTGCTCGATGCGATCTGCGGGCAATGTCTGTTCGTCGAGCCACCGGGCGCGGTGATGCGTCCCGGGGGGTACACCAAGGCCACCGAGCTGGCCAAGGCCGAGCAGGCGCAGGCGCGACGGGCCCGGTCCGAGGCCAGACGCGAGCTGAAACGGCTCGAACGCGAGGCCGCCGACCGGGCACGCGAGGCCGCCCGATCACACCGCCAGCGCTCAAAACGCGGACTGGACCCGAAGGACCACGACGCGCGAGGCCGAATCAACCTGGCCAGGCTCACCGGCAAGGACGGCCAGGCCGGACGCCTGCTACGGCAGATGGACGGCCGGCTGGACCAGGCCCAGGACAAGCTCGAAGGCATCCACGCCAAGAAGCAGCAGCGCATGGGCATCACCATGAACGGCGCCCGGTCCCGACGCGATGCCCTGCTCCGCCTGCCGGGCGGCTCGATCGCGCTCGGGCACGAGCGGCGACTCGGGTTCCCCGAACTGTGGATCTCGCCGCAGGACCGGATCGCCCTGATCGGTCCGAACGGCGGGGGCAAGAGCACGCTCGTGCGGCACATCGTCGGGCGACTGGCCCTGCCCAAAGACAAGCTCGTCTATCTGGCCCAGGAGATCGACCGGTCCGAGGCCACGCGGGTGATCGCCGCCGTCCGCCGCCTGTCCAAGAAGATGCTCGCCGAGGTCCTGTCCACCGTCAGTCGGCTCGGTTCGGACCCCGAGCGCGTGATGGAGACGGCCGAGCCCAGCCCGGGCGAGCTGAGGAAGATCATGCTCGCCCTGGGCATGGCCCACACGCCGCACCTGATCGTCATGGACGAGCCGACCAACCACCTCGACCTGGCGTCGATCGAGTGCCTGGAGTCGGCCCTGGCGTCGTGCCGGCCCGGATTGCTGCTGGTCAGCCACGACCTGCGTTTTCTGAGGCACCTGACCCGCACGCGCTGGGAGATCTCGCCCGACCCCGACGACGCCACGGCCACGCAGATGCTTCTGCGAACCCGCCCCTGGCCGGGCGCGCCGGACCCCGACCGCGAGGACTCAGACCCACCGCCCCCACCAACGTAAGGCGGGTCGTGCTTGCGGATCTCCTCGTGTGGTGCTATGAACTGCATAGACGAATCGCTTTGCGAAGCGAAAAGGAGACGTAAGATGGATGACCAACAAGTCTACGAACGCGCGAAGAAGCGGGTGGCCGCGAAGATCGGGTTCTACATCCACCTGACCGTGTACGTGGCGGTGAATATCCTTCTGCTGATCATCAACCTGGCAACCACCGAGTACCCCTGGTTCAAGTGGCCGTTGGTGGGGTGGGGGGTCGGCCTGGGGGTGCATGGGCTCATTGTCTTCGCCCTCGGTTCAGGATCATCCATCAAAGAGCGGATGATCGAGAAGGAGCTGCAACGACAAGCACGTCAGAACCAGGCGAGCGGATAGATCCTCACACACGGTCGGAGGCGGGTGACCGCGCGGGCCGCGCCTTCACGACGCCGTCCTTGATTCATCACGCTCGATTGCACCCGGCCGCGCCGGCCGTGGGAGGGTCGGCTACACACCGACGACGACGCCGGGGATGTCGTCGGCGTCGCGGACGGCCGTCCTGAACGGGTGGTCGGTGAGCCGCTTGGCGTTCGGCACGGATTGCGGCCCGCAGCCGCAGACGTAATTGGTGGCCGTCATGCCCAGCTTGGGCCCGAACGCCTTCCACATCTCGAAGTTCTCGGTCGACAGCGAGACGGGGATGTCCGGGTCGTGCTTGCGGATTTCGGCGAGGTAGTGGTCGTAGATCTCGGCCCGGACGTGGGCGGGGAACGGCTTGGTCCGCGTGTCCTCGACCGCGTCGCGGTGGTCACGGGCGGCCTGGAGACAGGCCGGGTCGAGCACGTCCTCGCCGAGCCGGTGGACCATCTCGTCCACGTCCTGCCACATGAACACGCACAGGCTGATGATGTCGGGTCGGGTCCGCTCGAAGATCCGCTCGACGGCTTGGGCGGCCTCGTCCCGCCAGCCGACGATGGGAATGATCGGCTTGAACTTGTAGCGGATGGTATAGCCGGCGTCGGCGGCGACGCGGGCGGCCTCGATCCGCTGCTCGGTCGTACCGGTCTTGGGCTCGATCAGCGCGCTCTGGCTCGGGCCGGCGACGCTCCAGACGATGATCGTGTGCCCGTTGTGGTTCAGATCCGCCAGCCACGCGGTGTTCCAGCTCTTGGTGTGGATCACGAGGTAGCGGTCGTCAAGCGAGCCGAAGAACTCGATGAGCGGGCCGAGGCAACCGTGCTCGGGCTCGAGGCAGAGCGGGTCGGCGTCGTCGTCGAGAAGGTAGGTCTTCTGCCACGGATGCCGGTCGATGATCCGGCCAAGGTGGTGGCAGGTCTCCTCGACGTTGACCATGGC
>CAYOGX010000115.1:0-9149 GCA_964403235.1 uncultured Planctomycetales bacterium
GGTCCGTCAGCCGGCCCGGCCGACGAGCGCGGCCGTGACCGAGGCGCTCCATACGCGTGAGCCGGTTCAGCCCGGCAACTGGGACGAGATCGTCGTGTCCTATCGCGACCGTGTCGCGAGTGATCCCATGGTGGCCCTGGCGGCCACGGGTAGGCCCAGCCCGCATCACTTCGTGGTCGAACCGACCGGCCGGATCCATTCCCTGTCCGCGTGGAAGGATCAGCAAGCGAACAAATCCGGCGGCGAGGCCGCGTCGCGAACCATCCGCGTGTGTCTGGCGGGAAGACCCGACGCGGAAGCGATCTCGGCCGAGCAATGGGACACCCTGGTCAGCCTGCTGCGGCAGTTGCGCCTACGCTGCCAACTGCCCACCAAGTCGGTTCGGCTCGATCCCCAGTCCGACCCGCAATTCAGGCCGAACATCTCGCCCCAGGCGCACCGTCTGCACCAGATGCTCCTGGCGGCACGCATCATCGACTGAACGAGTGCCACATCCGAACCATGATCGAATGACATGATAGCGGCCATTGGTGCGCGCGACGGGGGGCGGACCCGTCCGCCCTGGCGCGAACGTCCACCCACGCCGGTCCCTGGTGGGTGACGTCTGATTGCCAGGCCCCGTCGCACAAGGCACAATGCCTGCCCTGGAGTGCGCTGCGGGCGAGCGACCGTTCACACGATTTGCCGGGAGGCAACCATGTCGCACATCGTCGTCCAGATGACCAGGCAGCCGGGGACGGAGGATGTCCCCCTACCGCGATACCAGACCGAGCACGCAGCGGGCATGGACGTCTGCGCCGCCGTGGACGAGCCGCTGGTGCTCGAGCCGGGCCGCAGGTTCGCCGTGCCCACGGGCCTGTTCCTGGCCATCCCGAACGGGTACGAAGCCCAGATCCGCCCGCGGAGCGGGTTGGCGCTCAAGCACGGCCTCACGGTGCCCAACGCCCCCGGGACGATCGACGCCGACTATCGCGGTGAGCTGAAGATCATCCTGGCCAATCTGGGCGACGAACCGTTCGCCGTTACCCGCGGCATGCGGATCGCCCAGATGATCCTCGCGCCCGTGACCCGCGCAACGCTCGAGGTCGTCGAGACCCTACCGGACACCGACCGCGGAGAAGGCGGGTTCGGTCATACCGGAACACACTGATGGCTACTTCAGACTTGTCCTAGGGTCTGTCTTCGGCGTGTTCGGCGATGGACTCGCAGACGATGAAGTTGTAGACAGCTGCGGCTGCGAAGCCGGCCAGCAGGACGACCCATCCCAACGTGCTGCCGACCTGCCAGCCGGCCAGCCAGAAGGCGACCAGCACGTCGATCAGCAGGTACCCGACGAGCATCACCGCGCTGAGGGCATTGGATTCCGCCTTGACGACCATCGGCGGGACGAAGAACAACGCCCAGGGCAACACGGCGACGAAGACCAACCAGGCCAACGTCAGGCGGATCACGGTCCACAGGGCCCTGAGGTCCTCCGGATGTTGCCAGAACCAGATACCGGCCAGGATGCATCCCAGGGCGCATACGGCCACCAGCACCTTCGCGCCGACGTACTTGGCAAACCACTCGAGCACGGCCAGATCTCTCGACACCGGCTGATTCGTCCCGGGTACATCCCAGGAATCACGGTGTTCGGGTGGCATCGTCAAGGCGCGACCCGCCAAGGGTGGAGGCTTGGCGATGTTGGCGAGATTGCGAGTACGCTCACGGCCAAGCTCAGCCTCGTGCCTCGCCTTCGCTTGACCGTGCCACCCCTCGCCACGGAAATCACGATCCACCCATGCGTCGGTGTTCCGGGCGCGATTCTACCATCTTGCGGGCCACGCGGACATGCTTGATACTTCCGGCTATGCCGAATCGACCGACCACGGAGGGATCAGCGGAGAATCGAACATGGGCAGCGGACATGCCGCGATCGTGATGGGCGCGTTGCTGACAGGATTGCCGAGTGCGGCGTCAGCCGACGACGCCTGCCGCGTTCAGAACGTGGACTACCACGGCTGGAAGTGCGTTGAGCTGAGCAACGGCCGGATCGATGTCGTCGTCGCGCCGCAGCTCGGTGGGCGGATCATCCAGCTGCGCCTGGGCGACGTGGAGGTCCTGTGGGTCAATCCGAAGTTGGCCGGGAAAGTCGTCTTGTACGCGACCGGCCGGATCGCCGACGCCGCCACGCAGAAGAAGCCGCCGGACTGGGCCAACTACGGCGGTGACAAGCTGTGGCCCGCGCCGCAGGGATTCGACCGGCCGGACCAGTGGCCCGGACCGCCGGACCCGGTCCACAAGGGCGGGACGGTCGACAACGGCAAGTACGAGCTGACCGTGCTCGCGTCGGGGCCAGCCGAGGCGGCCGTCCGGATGGCCAGCCCGCGCGACCTGTACGCCGGGATTCGCTTTATCCGCGAGATCCGCGTCCGCCCGCGGACGACGACGGTCGAGCTGACCGCGACCATGGTCAACGTCGTCGACCGCCCCGTCCGCTGGGGGATCTGGCAGGTCACGCAGCACGCCGGGCACGTGGGGACGAAGGGGGCCGCGATCCGTTGGGACCGCAGCAAGGCCGACGTCCAGGCCTGGTCGCCGCTGGACCCCGCCAGCCGATACCCCAAGGGCTACTACGTGATGTTCGGCCCGAAGGACAACCCGCAGTTTCTGGTGGACGACGCGCTGGCCGCCGCCGGGGTGAAGCTGTTCCGGCTGGACTACCAGTACCGTGTCGGCAAGGTGGGGTCGGACAACACGGACGGCTGGCTGGCGGTGACGCATCAGCGGTCGGGCGTCCTGTACGCCCACACGTTTCCACCGGCCGCGACCCGGGACCATCCGGACGGCGCCTCGGTCGAGTTCTGGGCCAGCGGGCCAGGCCAGATCCAGCTCGGCGACAAGACGGTCGAGCTGGCCGCCTCCGAACCGCTGCTGATCGAGAGTGAGGTCCTATCGCCGTTCGCCGACCTCGAGCCGGGCAAGCGTTTCTCGTACGCGACCCAGATTCACCTGGCCCGCGGTACCGGCCCGGTGGCAAACGTCACCAAGGCCGGTGCGGAGATCAAGCCGGTCTCCCGCTGTCCCGTGCACGGGTGTATGGGCCGGATCGCCGTCTTCCGCGACGGGCAAGTGCAGTTGGCCGGCGCGAAATCCGCAGAACCGATACCGTTAGCCGAGGTCCGCGCCGGTGAGTTGATCGACCTGGCCAAGCTCGCGTCCGCCGCCAAGATCCGCGATGCCCGGACCGTCCGCCTGATCGACGCCAAAGGCAGACCGGTCGGGGCCTGGCCCATCCGCGGCGAGTAGCGCCACGCCGCGCGAGAAAAGGGAACATCCTCCTCCTGTAAGAACGTCGGATGTCCCCTTCTTCCAAACCTATCGTTTCCGCCCGTAGATCTCGTCGACCGTGGCCCGCCAGATTGCCACGTCCTTCTTGCAGGCGCTGTCCAGCGAGCTCTTGACCCATGGTGACCAGGGCGCATACCAGGCGACCCCCTTCTTCAGCGACGCGTAGAAGGTGACTGTCCCGCGCAGACTCTGTTCCACGGTCTTCTCGTACTCCTCCCTGGTGAAACGTCGCTTGATCAGGCCACGGAAGTCCGTCTCGTCAGAAGGGGTCGGCCCCGACAGGAGTCTGCGATAGAACGGTATCCAAGCCAGCACCTCCTGCCTGTATGCCGCCATCACGCCTTGTCTGAGTTTCTCGTCGTTGTAGTTGATCCACTTCTTGCTCGACCCCGTGTTGGACACTACGTGCCTGTACTTGCGCTCGGTGATCTCGTCGAGGTGGGTTTCGGGTACGGGTTTGTCCCCCGGATGGTTCACTGCGTAATCAAGCTCCATCCGGCGTATGGCCACGTATCGGTCGATGGTCTTGTCCCGGCCGATTCGCTCCACGCTCTCCGCGACGTCCGTCGATCTGCCGTTCACTTCCAGCATGTTGTCGACGTAGCTTGACTCGAACCATCTGATGAAGTCATGGGCGAGATCGTAGTTGCGGGTCGAGTTCCGTGGCCCGACCGTCACGTTGGCATCCGCTGGCGGTACCCGAGGACCGGTAGCGCCGCATCCGCGGTGCAGGCAGATGCCCACCGCGACGCTCAGAGGGATAGCCACCACCACCGCTCTTTTCAAAAAGGACACCGTCATCCGACACCCAGTGGCACGGACCGCGCCCCGACGGAAACGCTCCTTTGTGGCCAACGCTGCCGAGACCGTCCACCGCAGACGCCGTGGCACCCGTCACACCCATGATACACCAGGCCGGTCACGGTAACACAATCCCCGCTGACGGGGGCGCGTGAACGGGTGTTTCGTTGACAGGTAGTCACTGACGATGACGACGCTCCGGACCGGCTGACCACATGGGCCAATGCCAAGCCCAATGAGCGGAACGGGGCGGCGTACACCTCCGGTGCCCCAGGTGACGACAACGGCTCACCTCAATCAAGGGCAAGCGGCTCCCGAGGCGGCGAATCTGGGACTAGAACTGGCCTGACGACGTAAATCACCTCACCACGGACACCAACCCAGTGCGACGGCTGACGGTGAGTTGGGCAGACGTCCTAGCTATCTCCTGCCGTGCGAGGGGGATGCGGATTCGACGGCTCAACAGCACACGCACACGCTGTGCCAGGCGGGATCGCTGGGGGCGCGTAGACCAACAGGCGTCGATCAAGAAATCTGCGTCCCGCCCCGTGAGCGCCGCACGCGGATGACGCTACATCTGTTAGGCATATCCGTCCGGATCCACCGGCGGATCTGACTGGACCACTCGCCGCATTGGCGAAACAGCATGGGAGGAATCGTCATCATGACCGCTCGACCGATCCCGCCCCAAACCAAGCGTGGCCCCGCGGGCTTCACGCTCATCGAGTTGCTGACGGTCGTGGCCGTCATCGCCCTGTTGATGGCCATGCTGGCTCCGGGCCTGCGCAAGGCAACGATGGCCGCCAAGCGAACCGTCTGTCTGGGCAACCTCCGGCAACTGGCTCTCGCCTGGCACATGTACCTGGACGACCACAACGGCCGCTTCCTCCAGGGCGTCAACACGACGTACACCTACGGCGGCCAGCAGGGCCAGGGCTCAGTGCGATTTGGCAAAGACCCCGCTCGCCCGGTGCCCAAGCCGCTGAACACGTATGTCGACCTGCCCACCGTCGTCCGGGACGGGGCGAAGGTCTTCCGTTGCCCCTGCGATGAGGGGGGTGCCGGCATCGCGCCCAGCCATTTCGTCTACTACGGCACGAGCTACCGGATGAACCACATGCTGGTGGGCCAGAACGCGCTCGGAGTCGATCGGCGCGACCCGTGCAAGGAGGTGATGACCGAGGTCAGCGACCGGCTCGCGAACCTGACCCGCTCGAAGCTCGCCAACGAGTCGAAGCTCGTGTTGATGGGCGATTTCGGGTGGTACACCCAATGGTACTTCGCCAAGCCGTCGAGCAAGCGCTTCGGCTGGCACGACCAGGATGGGTATCACAACCTGGCCTTCATGGACGGCCACGTCAGTTTTGTCCGCGTTCGCAAGGGCCTGTCCACCACAACGGACTACACGCTGATCCCGTTCAGCGATCTCCAGCCCGCCGTCATGGCGTCGAAACGTCTTGACCCTCAGGAATGGGGCCACGAATCGGTAACCGGTTGCGGGCCAAAGCGCAAACGTGCTATGATCCCCAAAAGCGCAATTGGAGAGAGAAGCCCATGAGCCGAGCCACTCATGTCCAAGTCCGTACAGCGATTGCCCTGGTGGCGGCGCTGCTCCTGTTGGCCGCCCCAGCCTGGGCGCAGACGACGTGGTACGTGGACGACAACGCCCCGGACGATCCTTGCTGGGGCGACCCGAACGTCAGTGACCCCAATGAGGACGGGTCGGCCGCCCATCCGTTTGACGCGATCCAGGAGGCCATCAACGCCGCCTCGAGCCCTGACGAAGTCGTCGTGATCGAGGGCACCTACACCGGTCCGGGCAACCGCGACCTTGATCCCAACGGCAAGGCCATCACCGTCCGCAGCACGGACCCGAACGATCCCAACGTGGTCGCCGACGATTATCGATTGCGAATGGGATGCCAACTACCCGGCTGATGCCAACTACCACCATCGCGGTTTCTACTTCCACAGCGGCGAAGACACGAACTCGGTGGTGGCCGGCCTGACGATCAGAAACGGCTACGTGACCGGGGGCGCCGACGATCCCAACGCCCGAGGCGGGGGAATCGCCTGCCAGAACGGCAGCAGCCCCACGATCCGGAACTGTACGATCCGGGAAAGCAGCGCCCTCCTCGGCGGCGGGATATCCTGCTCGGGCGCGGGTAGCGACCCGCAGATCATCGCTTGCACGATCACCGGGAATCAGGCCCTGCACGGCGCGGGCATCTTCTGCAGGACCGATGCTGATCCATCGATCGTCAGGTGTCGGATTGTCGACAACAAGGCCACCGATTACGGCGGCGGGATCGTGTGCTACGACGACAGCGATCCGAACATCACCAACTGTACGATCGACCTGAACACGGGGCAAACTGGTGGGGGGATCGCCTGCCTCTCTGACAGCGACCCGGATATCGTGAACTGCACCGTCGTCCTGAATTCGGCGTCTGTGGGCGGGGGGTTCTGGCAGTTCGACTGCAACCCCACCGCCAGGAACTGTATTTTCTGGGGCAACAGCGCCGACCAGGTATCCGGCCTGCTGGCCATGACGTATAGCTGCATCCAGGATTGCGGCAGCCATTGCGCTGACCCGAACGCTCACAACGTCGGCGACGATCCGAATCTCAGCGACTTTGACGGCCCAGACGGCGACCCGAATACCTGGCAAGACAACGACTATCACCTGTCGCCCAACTCCCCATGCATCAATGCCGGTGATCCGAACGGTGATTACGGCGGGCAGACGGACGTCGACGACGAACCCAGGGTCATGGGCGGTCTGGTCGACATCGGGTCGGACGAGTGGCTCCAATTGGTCCGCAACATCACACAGGGCACATCCTACCTCACGATCCAGAGCGCGATCGACGATGCAAACGAGGGTGACCAGGTCGTTGTGGACCGCGGGACGTATACGGGCGACGGCAACCGTGACCTGGACTTCGGCGGCAAGGCCATTACCGTCCGCAGCACCGACCCGAACGACCCCAACGTCGTCGCCGCGACGATTATCGACTGTCAGGGAGGACCAGGCGATGATCATCGCGGGTTCTACTTCCACAGCGGCGAGGGCGCCAATTCCGTCGCGGCGGGCCTGACCATCACTAATGGTTACGTCAGCACTTACCCTGAAAGATCTGGAGGCGCCATCCAATGCATCAACAATAGCAGCCCGACCATCACCCGCTGCACGGTGACCGACAACGTGGCCTCGTACCACGGGGGCGGGATCTACTGCGACGATAGCAGCCCGACGATCGCAAACTGTACTATCTCAGGAAACGTGGCTGGGTCCGGCGGCGGCGGGATCGGTTGCACGTCGAGTAGCCCGACGATCACCGGCTGCACGATTAGCGCCAATACGGCTGCAGGAGGAGGTGGGATCGCCTGCGGCGACAGCACGAGCATCACCGGGTGCGTCATCGTCGATAACTATGCTGAAAGCGAGGAAGTGAAAGGCGCCGGGATCTTCTGCGCCGACGATGTGACGATCACCGACTGCACCATTAGCGGGAATGTCAATGTAGGGTTGGCTGGGTATTGGTATGATGCGTGGGCATACGGTCCCGGGATCTACTGCGATTACGGCGATGTGACGATAACCAACTGCACGATCAGCGGCAATCTGAACAGCTTTGGCCCCCCTCCCGATCCTAACGTGCCCGGGGGAGAGTTTGGGTACGGCAGCGGGATCTACTGCGCCTGGGGCGCGGACCCCACAATCGAGAATTGCATCATCACGAACAGCTTGGGCGTCGGTTCCGGGATCTGCTGCGACGAGGGCAGCAGCCCGACGATCACTGGGTGCACGATTAGCGGGAACCCCACCAACGCGATCTACTGCTACGAGGCCGATGCGACGATCAGCAACTGCACGATCAGCGGGAACGTCGGCCGCGGGATCGGCTGTTCTAGCGCCGTTACGAGGATTACCGGCTGCACGATCAGCGGGAACAGCGGTGGCGGGATCTCCTGCACCAACTCCTTCGGCGACCCGGGCGTCGCGACGGTCACTGGCTGCACGATCAGCGGGAACTCCGATGAGGGGATCTACTGTGGCCTTTGGTGCACCGTGACGATCACCAGCTGTACGATCAGCGAGAACAGCGGTGCGATCTACTGCGCCTATGGCGGCACCGCGACGATCACCCACTCGATTCTATGGGGCAACGCGCGTTATTCCGGTCCCACTGCTTATCTGTACGATTGGTCTTCGTTGAGTATCTCCTACTGCGACGTCCAAGGTGGGCCGCTCGGGATCAGGATGGATACGAATAGCGTCCTAAACTGGGGTGACGGCAACGTCGACGTCGATCCGTCCCTGACGCCCGACGGGCATCTTCGATCAGGTTCGCCCTGTATCGACGCCGGCGACCCAGGCTTCGTGGTCGACCCCAACGCGCCAACCGACGTCGACGGGGAACCCCGCGTCCTCGACGGACGGGTGGACATCGGGGCCGATGAGTTCCGTGACACCGACGCCGACGGACTGCCGGATTGGTGGGCGGCGAGCTACTTCGATCCAAACACCGGCGCCGACCCCAATACGGACAACGACGGCGACTATCTCACGACTTTGCAGGAGTACGAGCGATATGGCAGCCACCCTAACGCGCCGCCGTATTTCGTCAGCGTCGCCGATGGCAATGATGTCTACGACGGCCTCGCTGAGACGTGGGACGGGACACACGGACCGAAGCTCACGATCCAGGCCGCCCTCGACATGGCGCAGGACGGCGATACCGTCGTCGTCCTTCCGGGGACATATTCGGGTGAGGGGAACCGAAAACTGGACTGCGACGACAAGTCGCTCGTGATTCGCTCGCGTGATGGCCGTCAAGTCACGACGATCGACTGCGAGCATGCTGGGTGGTGCTGGACGTTGCCAGAGGCCTTTGTCGCGATCGAAGGCTTCACGATCACACGAGGGATCGCCTATCGCGGGGGGGCCGTCTACCCCTACCGGGACAGGCTTATGCTGAGGAGTTGCGCGCTGATCGACAATGAAGCGACGA
>CAYOGX010000116.1:0-9124 GCA_964403235.1 uncultured Planctomycetales bacterium
GCCGGCCCGTCCTCGGGCCGGTTGAGTATCCGCAGCGAGTTCCCGTTCGAATCACGACCGGCTCGAGGACGGGCCGGCTCTGATAGGTGACGCACCCGACCATCAAGTGAGGAGCGACAGAGCACCCGGTCGCGGAGTACGAAACGGTGGTGGATTACTTGCAGCTCGACGATGATCGGCTCCTGGCGAACTGCGACGTACACACGTATCGCGCGAGCGGACCGGGGGGGCAGAAGCGAAACAAGACGTCTTCGGCCGTTCGGCTTCGGCATCGGCCGACGGGGTTGACGGTCGTGGGCACCGAGAGCCGCTCGCAGCACGAGAACCGCGCGCGGGCGATTCGGCGCCTTCGCGAGGCCATCGCGCTGAGCGTCCGCTCGCCGGTCGATTTGGACCGCTTCGTCGTGCCCGATGCGATTCGGGCCTGCTTGACACGCGACGGCCGGTTGCACGTGGGCCGACGCGACATGCGATATCTGCCCGCCGTCCAGGCCGTCCTCGACGTGCTCGACGCCGTCGACGGCCGCGTCCGCGACGCTGCCAAGCTGCTCGACCTGTCCACGGCCGCCCTGTCTGCGTTCCTCACCCGCGACAACAAGTTGTTGGCCGAGGTCAATCGCATCCGCCGCGCCCACGGCCATCGGCCGCTTCAGCCGTAGAAGAAAAAGGGGACGGGAGTCTTTTTCTAGAAAAGACTCCCGTCCCCTTTTTTTGCGCCCTTGCCAAACGGGGCGATTTCGACGATCTTCCCTGGCACTATGGCACGGCTGCGACGACGAGGGCGACGGCCTCACCATCCCGATGACGTGCGGATGAGCTTCGGCGAGCACCTCGAAGAGCTCCGGACGCGGATCATCCGCCTTCTGCTCGGTGGGCTCGTGGGCATGATCGGCTGCTTCCTGTGCCGCAACTTCCTGATGAAGTGGATTCTCTGGCCGCTCGATCTGGCGCTGGCCTACCACCACCTACCCAGGGAGATCGTCTTCATCGACCCCACCGAGAACTTCGTAGTGGTCATGAAGATCTCCATCTACTGCGGGCTCATCTTCACTGCCCCGTGGGGGCTGTATCAGTTGTGGGCATTCGTGGCCGCCGGGCTCTATCAGCACGAGCAGCGATTCGTCAAACAGTTCTTCCCGGCCTCGGTGGTGCTGTTCGCGGCCGGCGTGGCGTTCTGCTTCGCCATCGTCCTGCCCTTGGTGTTCGCGTTTCTGATCGGCATCCGTTCGTGGATCCCCGCGCCGCAGGCCGAACACAACTTCTTCACCAAAATGCTGTTGAGCCAGACGCCGACGTCCCAACCCACGACCACGGCGCCGGCAGTGCTGCCGTTATTGCCGTTTCCGGCCGAGGATCCCCCCAACGCCGTGCCCGGCCAGGCCTGGATCGACCTGGAGCGAAATCAGATCAGGATCTGCATGCCGGACGGCCTGGCCGCCGTCCCGCTGACGCTGCTCGAGGATCAGTCCTTCGTCAAGCCGCAGCTCACGTTGTCGTTCATCGTCAGCTTCGTGACGCGGCTGGCGCTGGGGTTCGGCATCGGCTTCCAGGTTCCCATCGTCGTGGTCTTGCTGGCGATGGTCGGGATCGCGTCCGTCTCGACGATGGCGTCGGCGCGGCGATACGTCATCCTGGGGATGGTGGCGATTGCGGCCGTCGTGACCCCGCCCGACGTGACCAGCCAGATCCTGCTGGCTGTGCCGATGTGGATGCTGTTCGAGGGGGGCCTGGTCGCCGCCCGTGTCGTCGTCCGGCGTCGGCAGGAGGAGCAGGGCCAGACGTCGGAGGACGGCTGATGCCGCCGCCGGCCGCGCGGTCGCCGGCGTCGTCGCGGTCGCGACCGTCGTCGCGATCGCCGCAGCCTACGGGTCGGCGGATTCGCGCGGTCGTCCGCCGGCTCGAGCGTGCCTATGGCCCCCGACCCTGGCAGCCACGGGGAGACCCCCTGGGCGGGCTGATCCGGACGATCCTGTCGCAGCACACCAACGACGTGAATTCCCACGCCGCCTATGCCGAGCTACGGCGTCGGTTCCCGACCTGGCCGGCGGTGCTGGCCGCCACGCCGCGACAGATTGAACAAGCCATCCGCCGCGGCGGGCTGGCGCATCAGAAGACCGCCCGAATCCGGTCCATCCTGGCGACCATTCAGGATGACCATGGTCGTCTGACTCTTGATTTCCTGGCCGACTGGCCCGCCGATCGGGCCGTCCAATACCTGTGCCGCTTCAACGGCGTCGGGCCCAAGACGGCCGCCTGTGTGATGTTGTTCAACCTCGGCAAGCCCGTCCTGCCCGTGGATACCCACGTCCATCGGGTCAGCCGGCGATTGGGGTTGATCGGGCCCGAGGCAACGGCTGGACGGGCCCACGAGGTACTCCAGGCCCTCTGTCCGGATGAACTGGTCTGGCCGTTCCACGTCCTGCTGATCGAGCACGGCCGACGGACGTGTCGGTCCCGTCGGCCAACCTGTGGTTCCTGCCCCCTGGCGAACCTCTGCCCGGCTGGGTCGGAACGATAGGCGAACTGTTAATTGATTAACAATTCGAGCTTGACACCACTTCTCTGAGGTGCTATAATGTTAATCATATAACAGTTAGGATCCCCATGCCCGAACTGAGCGAACGAGAACTGGCCATCATGCAGGCCCTGTGGCACCAAGGCCCGATGACGGCCCAGCAGGTCCGCCGGGCCCTGCGCATTCGGCTGGACGACAGCACGGTCCGGACCTTCTTGAGGATCCTCGAACGCAAGCGCCACGTCACCCACAACAAACGGGGGCGATCGTTCGTCTTCGAAGCCCGCACCGCCCACGACCAGGCCGCCCGGCAGGCCGTCGATCTCCTGTTGAACCGGTTCTTCAACGGGTCGCTCGAGGCGCTGCTTGAGTGGTCAGAGGCCACCCCCCCACCGACGCGCCGCGGCCGCAGGCGGACGCCAGCCAGGGCCAAGGAGCGGCCGGCCGAGAAGCCCCCTCCCAAGCGCCCGAAGGTCGAGCCGTCGTTTAGGGAGGAACCGTGGCTACTGTGACGTCGGCCCGGTCCACAGCGCCCGGTCGACGACGGCCACGCGGGCGGGGCCCTTGATCTGCCATCGGGGGAAACACCGGAACCGGGTCATACCCGCTTGGGCGTCGTAGTCGAACCCGCAGTCGCCCTCGATCGTGATGGCAGCCCCCCGGTCATGACGATCAATCCGCCTGATGACATAGCCGTGGGACCGGCCGTTGCCGTGGGACACCAGGGCGATCCGCCCAGCCAGCGACTCCCCGGCGGGCGGTCTGGCGTCGGTCACGAGTCTTGACGGCTCGTCTACGCCGGCCTTGATGAGGGAACCCGTCCAGCGGCCAGGGGATTTCAGCACGACTTTATCCAGTTTTAATGCCGTCCCGTCGAGCAGGTAGGCCCAACGGGAACGACCGTCGACCAGCGACACGACGCCGACGCGGCCGTGGACCTCCAACGTCCGGCCGGCCACGTCGACAGTCGAGCGGGGGTTGTGGTCCGGGTTGACGACCACGAGCTCGCGCCCGCTGGTCCGAACGACCTCGATGGCGAGCGACGGACCGGCATCGATCCGACGGACCGATCGGATGGACCCTTTTGCACGCGTCGGCTCGAGTATGGCAACGAACCGGCTCGCCAGGCCCTGGCCCCTGCGCCGCAGCATCAGCGTGGGCATCCAATAGCGATCAAGCTTGGCGTCCTCGCTTCGAGCGCGGCGGACGGAGGGTGATCGGGCCTTGAAGATCTGCACCGCGGCGGTGGGCAGGACGTGGGCCCGCAGACCGACGTCGCTGCCGGCCAGGCTGAACGTGGCCGCGAACGGATCGCTCGTCCGTGTCGTCGTCACATCTCGGATGAAGTCGTAGGCGTGGAGCCGCTTTCCCTCGACGTCGAGGTCTCCCTCGCCGGTGTAGGTTCCCCGACCGCCCCAGGACGGGACCAGCGTGTCGACCTTCTGTTCGCACGGGATGCTCAACCGCAACGAGCCGTCCGCGTCGGCACAGCCGTGCAGGAAGAAATCGTGCGTTCGCCCGCCGGCGACGTCGAACACGTCGACGACGTAGTCGCGTCCCTCGTCCACGTGCATGTGCACGAGCATACGACGGTAGGTCTTGCACCGGTCGTTGTACGCCGGCAGCGCATCGACCTCGACGACCTGGACCGGGGGACCGGCCAGGTCCATCAACAGCAGGTTGCCGTCGCTGGGCTTGGCGGCGTTTGACGGGTCGGTCAGGTCCTCGACGAGCCCGCCGTATCGTTGCGAACGTTCATCGACGACGACACCGTTGTGCGAGGCCGAGTTGATCGTCCAGTTGCGGTACCGCGTATGCGTGTAGCCGAGGTCGCTCAGCAGCTCGGTGCCGTGGGCGAACAGCAGGATGCTGCCGTTGTCGTGATGCGTATGGCCATAGCCGCCCGACCAGTTCAGGTGGACCTCGAACTGGGCCTGCCCAGCCCCCGCGCCGAGCACGGCGTGGCCCAGCCCCGCCCACAGTCGCGATCGGGACGACGTCCTGGCCCCGTAGTTGCCGAACCACCAGGTATCGTTGATGGGGATCGGTCTGCCGTTGGGCAGGACGAACGTCCGCCGCACCGCCATGGCCTTGCCGATCATGGGGATCTCGCGATCCAGCTCGAGATTGACGAGTCGGTTCCGTGCGGCCGGCGGCTGGTAGTCGGGCGGATCGGTGTAGCCCCTGGCGGCCTGGACGACGCGTGCCATGTTGCCGATGGTCTGGGCGTGATAGCTGGGCGTCCCTTCGCGCCACCACCCGTCGAAGAAGAACTGCCGTTGCATCAGGGTCCGGGCCCGCCGTACGGCCTCGTGGACGAAGGCGGGCTCACCCAGGACGCGTCCGGCCACGATGAAGTCGGCGTACATGCCCGGTGACATGTTCCCATAGGAATCCGGATGGCCCTGGACCCAGACGACGGCGGCGCGGAAGAAGTCGTTCTCGATCCGCCCGCGGATGTCCTTGCCGAGCAGTTGGGCCTGGCGCTCGAACGCCCCGCTGTCGTGGATCTGGTCGTAGCTGCGGATCAACCTGGCGGGCACATCGCCGTAGGCCCACCAGTAGTACTTGGCAGCGCGATACGGCGTGATGTCCCTGACCGGCGACTTGGTATCGGCCGGCCAGAACCGCACGGGCCGATAGGGATAGTCGAATCGGATCGCGTAGTCGCCGAAGACCTGCGCGAACCGTCCGATGATGAGGGCCGCCCGGTCGGCGTAGGCTTGATTGCCGGTCAGCGCGTACAGGTCGCCCAGCAGCCAGCCGATCCGGTTGAGGTAACCCCACCGTCCGTACCAGCCGCGGGCCTCGAAGAAGAACTGCCGCCCGTCGGGCGATTCGTGGTACCGGTAGACCTGTTTCGCCCCCGACGGCGCGGTGATTTCGATCTTCTTGTCGGCGGGGAACGTCTCGTTCGGCATGACCTTCTTGCAGTACTTGCAGCGGACGAGGTCGGGCTCGGTGATATTCCAGGTGATTTCGTTCTCCTGCGAGCCGGCGTTGCAGTTGGGGCAACCGCAGAAGAAGATGCCGGAGCACGTCGGCACGAGGTCGACAAGCTGCCGCTCGGATAGCCTCATGACCGGCTTGACCTGGCGTGTCAACGCCTTGACGCTGTCCTTGCCGTGCTGAGGTGGAAACACGGGATGTTTCACGGCCGCGGCGCCGTGAGCGACCTGGCCCTGTGACACCAGCAGGCAGGCAACGACCATCATCGATACTCGCATAAACGCTTCGCGCATTTGTCAGGCCTCCTCAATTGGCAGGAAACGATGATAGGCGTACCGAACCCAGGAGCAAGCGCAAGCACGTCACGAGTGGCACGGTTAAGCCAAGCCGCGGGACGCGGCGCGGCTTGGCCGTGGTTCACGGCGTGCAAAACACGGCCAAGCTGCGCTTCACAGTGCTGCCCGACCGGGACAACCGCTCCTTGACGGTCGCGGCTCGGAGGAGCGGCAGACGCGGGACGTGCTCGACGTTCCTCTCTGTCTTGCCCGACGGCAGTGGGTAGGATATGTTGCGGTATTCCGATCTGGGAATTCCCGGGGGAGCACTTGTGGAGGCTGTGGAAACGATGACTCAACCCACCGGACCGAATCGTCGTGATTTTCTGAAACGGACGGCGGCCGTGGCTGGCGCGGGGCTGGTGACCGCGAATAGCCGGCGTCGGGCGCGGGCCCAGGCGCCGTCGGCCAACGAGCGGATCCACGTCGGCGTGATCGGCTGCGGCGGCATGGGCAACGCGCATATCAACACATTGCTCAAGCTCAAGGAGGAAGGCCTGGTCGAGGTGGTGGCCGTCTGCGACGTCTTCACCAAGCGGCTCGACGCCGCCAAGGCCAGGACCGGCGGCAAGCCCTACAAGGTCTGGACGGACGTCATCGCGGACAAGCGGGTCGACACCGTCTCGATCGCCACGCCCGACCACTGGCACGCCCCGATAAGCATCGCCGCGGCCGAGGCGGGAAAGGACATCTACTGCGAAAAGCCCATGACCCACTGGCAGCACCTCGATCTGGCCCGGAAGGTCGTCGACGCCGTCGCCAAGAACAAGCGGGTCATGCAGGTGGGCACGCAGTTCATCTCCGACGACGTGTGGGATCTGGCCATCGAGCGAATCAGCCAGCTCGGCAAGCCCATCCACGTACAGAGCAGCGACTGCCGCAACGGTCCCATCGGCTGCTATTCGCCCAAGAGCAACGACCCATCGGCCGTCCCTGGCAAGACGCTCGACTGGGACATGTGGTTGGGCACGGAGGTGACCCGGGCGCCGAAGCGGGCGTACGAGCCGGGGCGGTTCTTCGCGTTCCGCTCGTTCTGGGATTACTCCGGCGGCGTAGGCACCGACTTCTTCCCGCACATCCTGACGCCGTGGGTCAAGACGCTGAGTCTAGGCTTCCCGAAGCGCGTGGTGCAGGCGGGCGGGCGGTACTTCTGGGACGACGGCCGCGAGGTCGCGGACATCGTCAACATGTGCGTCGATTACGACGGCGGGCCGACCGTAGCGTTGCTCGCGTCACTGGCCACCGCCCAGAACCTGCCGTGGCTGATCCGCGGTCAGAAGGCAGCGTTCGAGTTCAGCGGGCCGAGCAGCCCGCTCAAGATCATCCCCGAAAAGGCCGCCGGCGAGGCCAAGCCCACCGAGGTCAAGGGCCAACGCCACTGGTCGCTCGACAACCACTACCGCGACTTCTTCAACTGCGTCAAGACGCGCAACAAGCCGCGCAGCCACGAGGTCTTCGGCTATCGCGTGATGGCGGCCCTGACCATGGGCATCATGAGCTACCGGTCGGGCAAGGCCATGGGCTTCGACGAGAAGACCGGCAAGGTCATCGAGCTGTAGGCACACGAGCGGGCATCAAGGACGTTCGGGTTCACGGGTGGCACGGTCAAGCCGATGGGTCTTCCATGTCCGGGTGGCACGGTCACGTCGATGGGTCCGCGTCGGCGGACCCATCGGCTTGGCCGTGATTGCCACGGCGCAGACCACGGCCAAGCGACGCCTCGTGCCTCGGCATCGCTTGACCGTGCCACCCGATCGAGCTGCGTATGACATGCCTGCCTTTCGCTTGGGCATGCCATTCGGCACGGAGCGGCGTTGGGTTGTGAAGGGGACTGCGACACCGTATGGCTGACGCTGTCGAACCACGACTGGCCCAGACGCCGGAGCGCGGCATCACGTTCCGGGCGATCATGCTGGCCTGTGCCCTCATCCCCGCCAACAGCCTGTGGGTGGCCGAGATCGAGCTGATCTGGTACACGGGCCACCCCACCTGCGTGTCGCTCTTCTTCAACGTCGTGTTCATCCTCGTCTGGGTAGCGCTGGCGAACCTCGTCGTCAAACGGTATTGGCCGCATCGCGCGTTCAGCCGGGGCGAGCTGATGACCGTCTACATCGTCTTGTCCCTATCCTCGACGCTGGCCAGCCACGACTTCCTGCAAGTCTTCGCGCCGATGGTGGCGTACCCGACGTTCGCGGCCAGCCCGGAGAACCGGTGGGACGAGTTCATCCTACCGAACGTGCCGGAGCAGTTGATCGTTACCGACAAGGACGCGGCCCGCATGCTGGCCGAGGGCGGCGTCGACCCGTACCAGTGGAAAATCATCCGGGCGTGGCTCCGGCCGCTGGGCTACTGGGCCACCTTCATCCTGGCGCTGGTCATGGGGCTGCTGTTCCTGACGATCATCTTCCGGCAGCAGTGGATCGAGAAGGAGCGTCTCAGCTACCCGGTCGTGCAGATCCCGCTAGAGATCGCGGGCAATCTGGGCAAGCTGCTCCGCAGCCGGCTGTTCTGGTACGGGTTTCTGCTGACGGCCGGCATCGACATCGTCAACGGGCTGCACAGCCTGTACCCGTCGATCCCGGAGATCCCGATCGCCAACGCGTTCGAGTTCCGCGAGTACCTGGTCCGCCGCCCGTGGAGCGCGATCGGGTACACCGTCATCAACCTGTACCCGTTCGCGATCGGGCTGTGCTTCTTCCTGCCGACGGACCTGATTTTCTCGTGCTGGTTTTTCTTCCTGGTGTGGAAGGCGGTGGAGGTGGCCAGCGCAGCCGCGGGCGTTCGCGACATGCCGGGGTTCCCGTTCATCCTTCAGCAGACGGCAGGCGGGTACATCGGGCTGGGGCTGATCGCGATCTGGCTCAGCCGGCGGCATCTCAAGGCCGTCGTGTTGAAGGTGCTCGGCCGCGAAGACGCCATCGACGACAGTCGAGAGCCGATCCGTTACCGCACGGCCGTGACGGGCTTCGTCCTGTGTACCGCGTACATGATCGGCTTCGGGACGTGGGCGGGCGCGTCGTTGAAGATCATGCTGGTCTTCTTCGCGATCTTCTTCTTGTACTCGATCGCCATTGCGCGGATGCGTGCGGAGCTGGGCCCGCCGGCGCACGACCTGCACGGGGCTGATCCGGGCCGGCTGATGGCCGACACGTTCGGAACCAAGCAACTGGGCACGGGCAACCTGGCGGTCTTCTCGCTGCTGTGGTTCTTCAACCGCGCGTACCGGGCCCATCCCTCGCCCCACAGTCTCGAGGCGTTCAAGATCGGCGAGCGGCTGGGCATGCGCAACCGCCGGGTGATGATCGCCATCATCATCGCGCTGGTG
>CAYOGX010000117.1:0-9079 GCA_964403235.1 uncultured Planctomycetales bacterium
TCGGACGACGGCTATGAGAGCTTCTACAACTTCCCCCTCTACTATGCGCTCGGCGGGCCCGAGGAGATCCATCGCCTGTCGCGCAAGCTGTGGGAGGGCGTGACGCGTCAGTTCACGCGGTACGGTCAGGTCCACAAGGAGTTCGACGCCTACTACGACTGGATGCACCACGGGGAGAGCTACACGAACTTCTACTTCTTCGGCCTGGCCGATCCGACCGTGCCGAAAGACCGCGCCCGGGCGCTGCGGTTCGCGGGTCTGTATCTCAACGAAGACCCCGAGGCGCCCAATTACGACCCGGTGCGCAAGCTGATCCGCTCACCGATCAACGGCAGCCGCGGGCCCCGGTTCGTCAACACGGCCGAGGACTGGGTGACGCACCGGCCGGTCCTGGCCAACTACCCCCTGCCCTATGACGACATCCCAAACGTCACGTCGTCCAGTGCATGGAACGATGACGAGAAGTTCCCGTTCATCCTTCAGACCATGAACCGACGCATGATGCGCGGTGACGTCCCGTTGAACCTCACCGCCACGAGCTTGATGCTCAACGCGCTCATGTACACGGGCGACGCGAAGTACAAGCGATGGGTCACCGAATACGTGGGCGCCTGGATCGAGCGCACCAGGGCGAACAACGGCGTCCTGCCCGACAATGTGGGTCTGTCCGGCAAGATCGGCGAAACCATGGACGGCAAGTGGTGGGGAGGCTACTACGGCTGGCGATGGCCGCACGGGCTGTTCAACCAGCTCGAGTCGACCGTCATCGGCGCGAGCAACGCGTATCTCGTCACCGGCGACCCGAGCTACCTGGCCCTGCCGCGCTCCGTGCTGGAGTTGGTCGAGGGCCAGGCGAAGAAACAGGGCGATCGCGTGCTCGTCCCCCACCGGCACGGCGACGACGGTTGGTACGACTACCGACCGCTCAATCCCAAGCACCCGATCCACCTGTGGTACATCTCGAGAGACAAGCAGGACTGGCAGCGGGTGGTTCAACTAACCGATCCGTCGGCATTCAAGAAGCTGGACTACCGCAAGGGCAAGGGAGACTCCGAGAACCTCGCCGCGTGGTTGGGCTTCATTAAAGGCAAGAACCCCGACTACCCGGTGCAGATCCTGCGGGCCACGTATGCCGAGTCGCTTCGCCGATTGGCTACGATCCGTGCCGATCGAACCACGCCCGACCAGCAGGACGTCCATCATTTCCAGCAGCACAACCCAGTGGTCCTGGAAGGCCTGGTGCAACTGATGCTGGGCGGGCCCAATCACGTCTATCACGGTGGGCTGCTGCATTGCAGTGTGCGCTATTTCGATCCGATTCGTGCGCGGGCCGGGGTGCCGCCGGACGTTGCAGCCCTCGTAGATCGGATCGCGCCCGACGGGTTCAGCGTCCAGTTGGTCAATATCAACCCGACCGAGCGGCGCGATGTCATCCTCCAGGCCGGCGCGTTCGGCGAACACACGTTCACGACGGTCCGGCAACCGGTTCGCGATCGTCCTAGGTCCCACACGATCGATCGGAAGCTTTTTCGGGTCCGTCTGGGGCCCGCAGCCTGCGGACGCCTTGAAATCGGCATGAAGCGATTTGATAATCCCCCCTCCTATGCGTTCCCGTGGCATGGGACTAAGATTCCCGTTCGATAGTCGTCGGTCGTTTGTGCATCGGCGCTGAGCGTAGGGAGACGATGGTTTCGCGAATTCTTCTTCTATCGGGCGTCATCTTGGCCCTGGTCGCCGGCGTACTGTGGCGGCTGGGCCACGATGCCCCGCTAGGGCCGGTCGTCATCTGTGCGTGCACCTGCCTTGCCCTTAGTACACAGACGACCCGCCGATTCAGGAGCTTCGCGTTTTCGCTCTGGGTGTTGACGTTCGTCGCGGCGGCCATGTTCTATCCGCTCGCGTTCCGGGCGTGGGGATCGTTCGAGCTTCACGTGCTGATGATCCCCCTGATCCAATTGATCATGTTCGGCATGGGCACGACGTTGAGCCCGCGGGATTTCACGCGCGTGTTCGCCATGCCCCGCGCCGTCCTCGTCGGGATGGCGTTGCAGTTCACGGTCATGCCCCTTGCGGGCGCGGGCATCGCCATCGCGTTCGGGTTCGAGCCCGCGGTGGCGGCCGGCGTCGTGCTCATCGGTTCGTGCCCCGGCGGCGTGGCCTCGAACGTGATGACGTATCTGGCCAAGGCCAACGTCGCCCTGTCCGTGACGATGACGGCCTGCTCCACGCTCGTCTCGCCTGTCATGACGCCGCTGATGATGCGGCTCCTGGCCGGGCAATACATCGAGATCGTGTTCGTCGACATGATGGTCGCCATCATCAAGATCATCATCGTGCCGATCGCCGCGGGGTTGGTGGCCAACAAGATCCTCCAGGTGCTACGGTTGCGAGGCCCGTGGGTGGATCGGGCGCTGTCGATCATGGCGATGGCGGCGATCTGTTTCATCATCGCCATCATCACGTCGCTGTCTCGTGACGAGCTGCTGAGCGTGGGGTTGGCGCTCATCGGCGCGGCGATCCTGCACAACAGCGTCGGTTACGTGCTGGGGTACTGGGGCGCGTGGCTGGTGGGGCTGGACGAGACGACCCGTAGAACGGTCGCCATCGAGGTCGGCTTGCAGAACGGCGGCATGGCCTCGGGCTTGGCGGTGAAGGTGCTCAACAGCTCCGACGCCGCGCTGGCGCCCGCGATCTTCGGCCCATGGATGAACATCTCCGGATCGATCCTCGCATCCTGGTGGCGTCGCAAACCGGTCTCACCGACGTAGGGCCGGCTGTGCCGGCCAGCTCGTCGTTTGCCGAAGCCGCATGATCTGGTTGGCTATTCGGGCGCGGTACGTGACGAACAGCTCATAATCGATCTCGTAGTCACGCGTCAGCCCTGCCGAAGCCCCGACCATCCGTCCGACGCGCAAACCGTTCGCCCCGCATGCGTACCGCCAGTTCTGCCCGCCCGGCCTTCGGCGAGCAGCCTTACTAAGCTGTGTCAAAGCTTGGCCAGATACTGACAGCCGACGACCCCAAGTTCAGTTTTTCTCGTTTCCCCCCTTGTCCGCGCCGTCTCGCGCGCGAATGATGTGATCGGTCCGACACCGCATGGGAGCCAGGCCAGCAAGCGCGGGTGTTGCGGCGAATCTCGCCAGTCGTCGCTCTATGGAAAGGGACTTGAATGAAAGTGCTCCTTTGCATTGGTGTTCTACTGGCGCCCGCGGTGGTGATGCCCGCGGCATCTAACCGGGGGAAGCGCCCGGCGCAGCCCGAAGGGCCGCGGGGGGCCGACGTCCGTGGGGTCGTCCTCCAGGCCCCCCCAACCGTCACGGTGAGTCTCCGTGAGGGCGGTCCGATGGTGCTACCGTTGACGATCAGGAACGGCTCTACGGAGGAACGCGGCCTGTGGTCGACGTTCGACCTGCAAGACTGGCGAGTGCTCGTCTACGATTCGGCGGGGAATCAGCTTCCCTTCACCGAGCTTTTCCACCGCCTAAATCCCGCGGAGGGGATTCCAGGGCCGAGAGGCGTTCATAAGCTCCCGCCTGGGACGAGCCGTGAGTGTCGTCTGAAGCTGTCCAAGTTCGTCAAGCTGGAACGCCCTGGGACCTACAGAGTTGTCATCTTGCGCAGAACCCTGGGCCGTTGGCACAGGGAAGTGGCCTCGTCCAACCTGACCGAGCTGAACGTGACCGAATGAGGTCGAGCCCGCCGTCGGACCGGGGCCCTGGATGCGCGCAACGTGACGTTCGAGCTCGATGGTAACTATCGATGGAATGGGACTTGAAATGAAAGTGCTCCTTTGCATTGGCGTTCTACTGGCGCCCGCGGTGGTGATGCGCGCGGGATCCAACCAGGGGAAGCGCCCGGCGCAGGCCGAAGGGCCGCGGGGGGCCGACGTCCGTGGGGTCGTCCTCCAGGGCCCGCCAACAGTCACGGTGAGTCTCCGTAAGGGCGGTCCGATGGTGCTACCGTTGACGATCAGGAACGGCTCTACGGAGGAACGCGGCCTCTGGTCAACATTGGACCTGAAAGACTGCCGAGTGCTCGTCTACGACTCGGCTGGGAATCAGCTCCCCTTCACCGAGCTTTTCCACCGCGTAAACGGTGAGCGTGGTGCCCCCTTTTCGCCGAGGGGCGTTGAAAATCTTTCGCCCGGCGCGACCCGTGTGTGTCATCTGAAGCTGTCCAGGTTCGTCAAGCTGGAACGCCCCGGGACTTACAGAGTTGTCATCTTGCGCAGAACGCTGGGCCCTTGGCACCGAGAAGTGGCCTCGTCCAACCTGATCGAGCTGAACGTGACCGAATGAACGCCAGCCTAGGCTGGGATCCGCGTTGTATTGAAGGTGGTTATCCCAGTTCCGCCCCAACGGGGCGGAGGAGGCGAGCTCATTGTCCTCGATCATATGCCGTGTCCGCCGCCCCTTCGGGGCGGTCCAATTCACGACGACCCGGTCCCACGGGCTGCGCTGCGCTCCGCCCGTGGCTACGATCCTTGGCCCCTTTGGGGCCCGCCAGGTTCGATCCTCGGTCCTTCCTGGGATTGCTGTGGGTGAGTGGCATGCTCGACGGCGCGCGCCAGGCAAATGACCTTTACAGCAGTGGTCGAGACGACCTACGCTACTCGACTTAGCCGCGCAGGGAAGACTGGGCAGGTTGGCTCGTCTTGCGTAGGGCCGGCTGTGCCGGCCGGCTCGTCGTTTCGCGGAGCTGCATGATTTGCTTCGCTATTCGGGCGCGGTACTTGGCGAACAGCTCGTAATCGATCTCGTAGTCGCGCGTCATTCGGGTGATCTCGTCAATGTTGCGGAGGTTCCATCCGACGATGGCCTCGACCGCCTCGTCGATGAGGGCGCGGGCCTGGTCGGCCTCGGCGCGGTGGCCGGCGGCACGCGCCCGTTTGATCTCCTGGTCCAGCACGTACAGGGCACGGTAGTCCTCGACGCCGTCGCGGTCCGCCTCCCAGCGACGCGATGGGACGACGTCGGTGTTGGTCTGGTAGACGGCCGACCAGTTGCCGCCCTGGATCGGCCACCAGATGTCAAGCGCCTTGTAGATCCAATAGCCGCTGCCCTCCGCGCCGAAGTGCCACGCGTACCACCCGTGGGCGCGGTAGTGGCCAAGCGGCAGGAAGTCCTTGGCCGGTCCCGGCGCCTCGTAGTACCAGAACCGTTTGGCGTGCTTGCGGAACCACGCCACCAGCTTCGGATCCCGCTTGAGCGTGTTGATCTCCGGCTGCCAGATGTCGATCAGATCCTTGAATTCCGCCAGGTACTCGACGCGGACCAGCCCGGCCGGGTCGGTGTAGACCTGTGCCTTCGGATCGGCCCGTTTGACCCTCTCGCAGAACCGCTTCAAGTGCGGGATGTGCGTGAAGCCCGTGTTCCACGGCTCGTCGATGGGGTAGAAGGCCCAATGGTGGTAGTCCACGCCCTTCGACTTCAGGTGCTTGGCCAGCTCGGCGATGGCCGTCTTGAACCCGTTGAAGTACGCGGGACTGTCCTCGGCGGGCTTGACGCCCTTGGGCCAGCGGCGCGCGGGCGGCCCGCCCCACAGAAACGTCCACGGTCTGGGCACGCGGTCGATGACGGCGTCGAACGCGGTCCAGTCCACCGCGCCGGCGAGCTGGCCGTTGGCGTCCACCGGAACCGCTGGTAGCGCCGGGCCGTAGCTGACGCTCATGCCGTGATCGACGAGGTCCTGGACCCCCTGATCGGAAGCGGTACGCGGATCGATCCGCGTCCAATTCATCTTGGCGTACACGTCGGTGGGCAGCGCCACCGGCCATACTTGGATGCGGATCGGTACCTCGCGAACCGTGGGCGGTTTGGTCAGCGAACCGAGGTACAGCGTCAGCTCGTGCATGCCGGGCTTGAGGTCGTGTGTCTTGAGGACCAGCCAGACCTGCCGCGCCTCACCCGGAGGAATCGTGATCGAACGGCTGCGGTCCAGTTCTGGAAGCGCGTCGAACACCCGCTCGGTCCATTGGGCCGGCACGGGTACGTGACGACGCAGCGTGATTTTCCCCGCCAGCGGGGCCTCCGGCTTGTACCACTTCTGGCCCATGTCGGGCTTTCGGAACACACACCGCACGTCAATCGGGCGCGACGTCGTGTTGAAGATCGTGACCGCTCTGTCCTCGAACTCGTTCCCGTAGGCCGTGAACGTGATCGGCGGGATCGTATCGAACTTCGCATCACCGGGGATGTCGGCCGGATCAAACCGGTCCCACGGGTTCGCGTCCTCCCAGCAGACGAACACGTCCTTGCCGCCACGCGACCAGAATGCCCCAAGCGCCTGGGTCATCGCACGCAATTCCCGCGCGTGCGTCCGCAGTGTCGTCGCTTGCTCCGCGAGGGTTTCGTTGCGCGCACCCGTGCTGGCCAGGTCGGCGATCGAATCGCGGGCCGCGGTTAGCCGCCTCATCTTCTCGACGATGCCGCTGGTATCGGCCCCAACCGCGTCGCCCGCCTCGACGGCGCGCCGATACCCCACCTGGAGCTCCGCAAACCGACAGAACGCCGGCGCCCTGGCCTTGACTTCGCGCTTCGCAACCAACAGGGGTTTGCGTGTGCTCGGCGACCACAACCGCAGACTGACGGTCACTGCGTCGGGCCGCGCCAGACCCCATTTGACGGTCGCCTCTGTTGCCCCAGCCTTTAGGTCGACGATCCGTCCCGAGCGCGTCCCGTCCTTGGCGATCACGGTCAGCTCGACGAACGCCCCTTCGGGCGCGGGCCTGTCCCACGACACGCGCCACGTATTTTCGCCCCACACAACGTCGCCCGTCTCGACGGTCATGTCGCCGCGCAACACGGGCGTTTGCGGTTCGACGGGCGTACCGGCCGGCACGTTGGCCGCCCTGGCCGTCATCCGCGAATCGCCCCGCAACGACGGCCAGGCCACCCGGCCAGCAGCGTTCCACGTGAGGCAGTGAACCTTGTTGGGGTTCTGAGAGACCAGGATCACCTCGAGCTTGCCGTCGCCGTCGATGTCGCCCACGGCCGGGCCGGCGTTGGTCCCGCCGCCGATCTTCAGCTCCGCCTCGACCGTTCCGTCCGCGCCCAGGACGTACGAGCTGGCCCCCGTCTCGGGCGACTTGCCTCTCAGCGGCGTGACGATCTCGAGCTGACCGTCGCCGTCGACGTCGGCCACGGCCGGCGCCCAGAAGACCCCCCTACCGCTGAGGGCCGCATGCCACCGTCGCGAACCGTCGGCGTTGTCGGCATACACGTTGTTGCCTTTGTCGCCGTGGATGACCTCGTACTTGCCGTCGCCGTCCAGGTCGACCGTCGCGTTCGACACATAGCCCTGCATGACGTCCCTGGTCCGCCACATGAGCGCGCCGCGAATCCCGTCGACGGCGATCAGGCAGGTGTTGTTGTTGACGTTGCTGCGGGTCACGAGGACCTCGGGCACGCCGTCGTTGTCCAGATCGGCCAGGTTCGTGCCCGACCGGCCATACGGCGCCAGCTCGTTGTAGCGCCATTCCACCTCGCCCCAGCCGTTCAGGCAGTACAGGTGGCCGTTGTCCGTGCCGTAGACGACCTCCGGCGCCCCGTCGCGATCGGCGTCGCCCACCGACACGCCCCCGACGCGAAAACGATCACCGAAGAACGACCACAGCGTCTGCCCGGTCGACGACAGACACCGAAGCCAACCGTCGTTGAACCCGAACACGACCTCCAGCCCCGGCGACGGGTGGACGTCAGCGGCGACCACGCTCTTGAACCCCCCCACCTCCGTGTCGTAATCACGCGACCACTTCGGCTTGCCCTTTGCATCGAGACAACAGACCGTTCCCTGCCTCAACGTCACCAGCAGCTCGCACGACCCGTCACCGTCCAGATCCGCCACGGTCACCGGGCTGCCGGCAGCGGGCCTCGCCAGCTTGGCCTGCCACGCCACGGACCCGTCGCCCTTCAACAGGAGAACCTTCTGGCCATCGGTGATTACGACGCCTGCGGGATGCTCGGCAGTTGGAAACAGCGTCGGCGCGGAACCACCCGTCGTCAGGTCATAGGTCCACTCGACGGTCTGTCCCCAGGACGCGGCACAGGTCACGAGAACAGCGGGAATCCAGGAAATCGTCTTCATGGTCGACGAACTCCTTGCAGGCTCGAGCACGGGAACGAACACGGGCAGCGATCCCCTGCCACCCCCCTACCGCAATCGCGGGCGGGTCCGTCCGCGGCGCGTCACGCCGCGCCAGCCATCCGCTTCAGGAACGCGAGCGATTGCGTGGCCAACTCGTCGGCCGACCCGTAAAGCGGACGCCAGATGCAGGCCGCGGCGCACAGGTCCACGATCCCCGTCGCGAAGCTCTCGACCGTGATCCACCGCGCGTACCCGATCCGGCTGAGCGCCGCGAACGTCTCGGCCCAGTGCACCTGGCCGGTCCCCGGGATGCCGCGATCGCTCTCGGACGCGTGGAAATGCCCAAGGTTCGCCCCGCACGCCCGGACGGCCGCCGCCGTGTCCTTCTCCTCGATGTTGGCGTGGAACGTGTCGAGCTGGACCTTCAGACGCGGGTGCCCGACCGCCTTGACGAGCCGAATCGCGTCGGCGGCCGTGTTGAGAAAATGCGTCTCGAACCGGTTCAGCGGCTCGATGGCGAGGTTCACCTTGGCCACGTCCGCGTGCTCGGCCGCGGCACGCAGGCCCTCGCCCCCCCACTTCCACTCATCCGCCGTCCGCGCCCGCCCGGTAAGCTCGCGGACCGGCGCATAGATCGGCCCAGCCACGGTATCACCCCCCATCTCGGCTGTGATGTCGATCATCCGCTTGACCCGCTCGACGCCGGCCCTGCGCTCGGCTGCCTGCGTGCCAATCAGGCTCGTGCCGGGCAGTAGGACGCAGCACGACGTGAGCCCCACCCCCGCCTTTGCGCACGCACGACGCGTCGCCTTCGCGTCGAGGATGCCCAGGTCGTTGAACGGGATCTCGACACCGTCGTAGCCCATGTCGGCCACCTTGGCGACCAGGTCGATCTTGCCCTTGTCGAACGTCGCGGTGTAGACGAGGAGATTCAGTCCGAACCGCACCTTGAGCGGCCTGTCGGACGCCGCTTCGGCCAGACGGCCCGCAAGGC
>CAYOGX010000118.1:0-9062 GCA_964403235.1 uncultured Planctomycetales bacterium
CAGGTCGATCCGAACGGGCCGTTGGTTCGGAACCTCCCGGCCGGCTGCGGCGACCTGACGGGGCAGACCGAGCCGAAAGGGGTGTACTTCTTCGCCGATTCCGGCCCGTTTCACCGGGCGGGTATTCAGTGCGTCCTGTTCGGTCCGGGCGACATTGCCGATGCCCACAAGGCGGAGGAGTTCCTGGCCCTGGGGCAGTACACGCTCGCCGTCGAGACGGTGGTGCGCTGGCTGGAACGGCATGCCGACCGGTCGATGCTGGCGTAGGATGTCAGTTGGCTGGCACGGCAGAGCCGGCCGCCGGCAAGGGCGATCGGGAGGGGGGTAGCCGGCAAACGATTGGAGCTGCGTGTGAAGACGACCCGGTACGATCCGCACGTCGAGTTGCCCGAGCCGCCGGACTACGCGGCCATGTCGGATGAGGTACTGGTCGCCCGGATCCGGCGGCAGGACCTGGCGGCGTGCAGCGTGTACTACGCCAGGCACGCGGCGACGATATACGGACGACTCCTGGCACTGCTGGGCGACGAGCCGGCGGCGGCGCGGGCGCTCGAGACGGTGTTCCTGCACGTGTGGCAGCGCAGGCGGGAACTGGCCAAGTTGGGACCGCGCGTCAACCAGGTTCTGATGGATCTGGCCACGCAGTTGGCGTTGGCGTCGCTGGGCGACCTGCCCGAGACGGCGCTGGCTGAGAATGACGACCGCAAGGCGCTGGCCGAACGATGTCGCGCGTTGGGCAAGCCGGACCCGTCCGACGAGGTGATCCGCCGTGGTGTCGAGTCCATCCTGGCCGATGCGCGGCCGGTGGCGCCCTCCCCGTCGATCTATCACCGGCTGAGCCTTCGGCTGGGACATCCGGACGTCGATGCGGGCCTCGATCGGTACGCCCGTCGATGGCGGCGGCAGTGGATGATCGCTTGCCTGGCGGGCCTGGCGGCGGTGGTGGGATTGGCGTGGTTGATCTGGCGCGCTGCAACGTAGGGAGTGGTTGGGTCGTGACAAGCTTGGCCATGGCATGCTGGTTGGCCGTCGTCGCGCACTTTGGTCTTGCGGGTGGACCGGTCGCCGAGCGATCAGCGGCGGCGAGCACCCAGCCGGCGAGTCAGCCGGCCGCGCGGGCCAAACTGGTGCGGTTGTGTCAGCACGAGGCCGACGCACTCCGCGGGAAGCTCGGCCCGGCGTGCCGGGTGGTCGTCGACCCGCCGTTTGTCCTGTCCGGCGACCTGCCGCGCGAGGCGCTGGTGCGGTGGTCGACCGATGTGGTTCGGCACGCCGCCGATGCGATGTGGCGGCGGTACTTCACAAGGCGCCCGACCGACCCGATCGTCATCCTGCTGTTCGGATCTCAGAAGAGCTACCGCGCTCACGCCAAGCGGCTGTACGGCGATACGAAGGTGCCCTACTACGGCTACTACAAGCCTGGCATCCATACGCTGGTGATGAATATCAAGACGGGGGGCGGGACGCTCATCCATGAGCTGACGCATGCGCTGGTCGAGTACGATTTCCCGAACCTGCCCGATTGGTTCAACGAGGGGCTGGCCAGCCTGCACGAGCAGTGCAACGGGCGGGCGTGGGACCGGGGCGAGCTGGTGGGCGACGTGAACTGGCGGCTGCCTGCGCTTCAGAAGGCGATTGCGTCGAAGCAGCTCCGGCCGCTCCGCGAATTGATGACGAAAGGTGATTTCCGTGGGCGCTGCGAAACGTTAAACTACGCACAGGCGCGGTACTTCTGCATGTACATGCAGACGCGCGGTGTGTTGGGAAGGTTCTATAAGGCATTTCGCGACGGTTACGAGGATGACGAGACCGGTCTGAGCCACGTCGAAGAGGTCATGGGTCGGCGCCGCATCGAGGTGATCGAGGTCGAATTTCTGGCGTGGGTTCGCCAACTTCAGTGCCAGCGGTAGCGGAGCGTCCCCGCAGATGCCCATCGAGTTCAAGTGCGATCGTTGTGATCAGCCGCTGAAGGTGCCGGACGACTGGGCCGGACGACGCGTGCGGTGTCGAGGCTGTAACCGCGTATTGAAGGTCCCCGACCCCCTTACCAGCCAGTTCGACAGCTCGGTCCACATGGACGCCCTGTCGGCCGAGTCGGAAGGGCCGGACGAGGCGGTGGTCACCGAGTTCGCGCCGATCCCCCGCGCCGCAGCCAGGCGGGCCGAGGACGACGAGCTGAAGGTCACGTGTCCGCACTGCGGCAAGGTGATCAAGGTTCAGGACCCCTACAGCGAGGTGCTCTGCTCGAGCTGCTGGAAGCCGGTGCCGCCGCTGCAAGAGGCTGAGGAAACCGGCAGGTCGGGCGGTCCGCGCGGCGCCGCGATCGGTGCGTTCTACGACGAGATCATCGGCGTGTTCACCTACCCGATGGGGGAATTCGGCTCGATCCTGTTGGGGATGATCGTGGCGGGCGGGGCGATCCTGCTGCCCGTGGGGATGATCCTGATGTTCGTGATGGGCGTGGCGCTGAATCCGATCGCGCCGGAGGCGGACGTCACGTGGGTGCCCTTCCTGTTGGTGGGCATGTTCGTGCTCGAGGGCTTCTATTTCGCGGGCATGGCCTACTCGGTTCTGTTGGACGCGGCACGGGAAACGGTGGTCCTGAACGACAAGCCACCGAAGTTGAGCTGGAACCTGGCCTCGGTGGGGTCAGGCATCTTCGGATACGTCACGTTGGTGATCGTATACGGCGTGGTCTTCGTCGGCGTGAATTACCTGATCAGCAAGGGCCAGTTCGTCCTTCCCAAGTCTGTCGATGAGGCGCGGCAGCTCGTGTCCCCGACGAGCATCGCGGTGCTGGCCGTACTGACGTTTACGGTGCCGATGGCCATCGTCGGGCTGTCCCTGATGCCGGGTCTGGGTGGGTTGAACCCGGGACGGATCGTTCGCTCGATCATCGGAACGATCGTGCATTACCTGTTCTTGTTCGTGGTGGTGTGCTTCGTGCTGGCGATCTACCTGGGCATCCTGTCCCGCGTGATCGGGTGGGCGATCGACGCGCTGATGGACGTGCTCCGCATGGGCGTCGACGAGGGGTTCGGTCCGCTCATGCTGGGGCTGCTGGCGTGGACGGTCCTGATCGGCGGGGGGTTCTACTGCGCGTTGATGATGGGCCGATTGCACGGCCTGTTCGCCCGGACGTTCCGTCGCAGGTTGGCGTTCGACTGAATCGCAGTGACGACGTGCGCGGGCAGTTGGTAGGGCCGGCGGTGCCGGCCGCCTTTGCGCTGTCATGCACCGGCTGGCACAGCCGGCCCTACCGTTGCTGGTGCGCGAGGGGCGGAATGGCTATCATTCGGCCATTGGTCAACGCAGCGACTCTTGCAGAAAGGGCGATCCATGGGTTATCTGGTTTCCTGCCGACCGGCAAGCTACGGCAAGCACATTGATTTGGCCTGGGCCCATCTGCCCACGTTGGGCATCCGATACGTGGAGGTCCCGATCCCGTCGTCGGACGAGATCGACCGGACGCGCGGGCTTCTGGAATCGAACGGTTTGTTGGTGGGGTCGTTTCAGGGCCGTTGCGAGGTCGCCGACGAGAATGTGGCCGCGGACCTGGCCGCCCAGTGCGACGTGTGTAAGGCCTTCGACGCCAGACGGCTGTTCGTGAGCGTCAAGGCCGGCGAGCTCGATCGGCAGGTCGTTTACGACCGGCTTCGCGCCGCCGGCGACGAGGCCGGCAAACGCGACGTCATCATCATCCTGGAGACCCACCCCGACCTGGTCACCAACGGTGACGTCGGGGCTGAGACGATGGCGGGCGTGAACCATCCCAACGTGCGCATCAACTTCGACACGGCCAACGTGTACTACTACAACAAGGGCGTCGACGCGGTCAGCGAGATCCGCAAGGTGCTCGACGACGTCGAGGGCGTTCATCTGAAGGATACCGACGGGGGTTACCAGAAGCACTACTTCCCGACGCTGGGGACGGGGGTGGTGGATTATCCGGCCATCGTCGAGCTGCTGGCCGATCGGGGGTTCACCGGCCCGTTCACGATCGAGCTGGAGGGGATGGCCGGGGTGGAGATGACGGCCGACGAGCAGAAGCAGTACGTGGCCGATTCGGTCGCTTACCTGCGGAAGATCGGGCTTGTGACCTGAGCCCGTCACTGCATGCCCGCGCCTCGCTTGGGCGTGCCATCCGGCGGCGCTTGCCCGGAATTGTCCGACTGACAACGGCGTTAGACTAGCGACCTCTGCCTCCCCCGCAATACGGACAAGGGCTCCGCTCGGTGCGTTGGCGGATGGACGAGGCGCGGCTGCCCGGGTGCGGCGAGAGATGCCACGGGAGGGGCAGGGCGAAGGACGCCCGCACCGCTGCGCGTCCTGATCCGACGGGATCGGCCGTGAAGGTTTGACTGTGCGCGCCGTCTTGGGGAAACTGGTCCGGCGGAGCGATCCCGGACAACGGTTGAGCATGGGCCCATCGCCGTGCGACTGCGAGCAAGCCCGTGGCGAGCTGAGGAGTGCCTGATGGCGACGAGTACTTTGCCCCGTATTCGTTTCGGCGGGACTGGTTGGGAGGTCACGCGGTTGGGGATCGGTACGATCCCGCTGATCAAGTATCCCCCCCAGGCCAGTGACTTCACCCTCAACCGCGCCCTCGACGCCGGCATCAACCTGGTCGACACGGCCGAGCAGTACCAGAACATGCAGGAACGGGTCGGCAAGTACATCAGCCACCGTCGCAACGAGTTCATCCTGACCACGAAGACGTACAGCCGAACCGCCAAGGACGCCCGCAAGTCGCTCGAGAACGCGCTGAGGGCGCTCAAGACGGACTTCATCGACGGGTACATGCTGCACAGCGTCTCGTCGCCCGCGTCGTGGGACGAGATCTGCGCGAAGGGGTCCTGCTTGGAGGCCTGCCGGAAGGCGCAGAAGCAGGGCCTGATCGGCCAGATCGGTATCAGCATCCACCGCGACCTTCGCGTCATGCGCCAGGCGATCGAATCGGGCCTGTTCAGCTTCATGATGGTGGCGTACAGCCCGCTGGACCAGGAGAACGTCGCGGGCGAGATCCTGCCGTTGGCGAAGAAGCACGACGTCGGCATCATGCTGATGAAGGCCATGGCGGGCGGGCAACTCATCCCCGAACCGACCGACATGTCCCCCGACGAGGCCGACGAACTCAAGCGGCTCGCCATTCGCTTCTGCCTGAGCAATCCCAACGTCCACGCGGTCGTGATCGGCATGAACGCACCCGAGCAGGTGGACTTCAACGCGGCCGCCGCCTGCGCACAACTGCCCATCCCCGAGGACCGAACCGACCGGATGCGGCGGCTGATCGCGAAGATATCTCGGGACTTCCGTTACGGGCAGATGTGCCTGCGATGTTACTACTGCCAGCCCTGTCCCCAGGGTGTGCCGATCCCGGAGATCTTCCGTGCCGGCGACGCGCTGGCCGGCTACGGCGACGAGCTCAAGCCCCTGGCCGACGCGATGTACCAGAAGCTCAACTTCAAGACCGAGATGTGCGCCGAGTGCGGCGAGTGCATGGAGAAGTGCCCGGCCGACATCGACATCCCCAACAAGCTCCGCGAAGTCGCCGCCGCCTTCGACGCCCGCCGGCCGCGGTAGGTCAAGCCCGTGAAACCGGACCAGCGGCGCTGTAGAATAGAGGATGATGTCCTACGAAAGCGGGAGGTCTCGCTGATGTCGGAAAAGGAGCTCTCATACACGGTGATCTTCGAGCTGAACGAAGCCGGTGGTTACACCGTGACTGTGCCATCGCTGCCAGGCCTGGTTACGGAAGGCAGGACGCTTGCCGAGGCGAGAGACATGGCCCGGGACGCGATTCAATGCTACCTCGAAGGGATGGTCAAAGAGGGGCAGCCGATTCCCACGGAACAGCAACTGCTGCACGAGACCGTCAAGATAGCGATGGGCGAGGCGTAGGATGGCGAAGCTTCCGTCCCTGACCGCTAGGCAAGTCGTTCGGGCCTTGCGACGGGGCGGATTCGAAGTTCACCATCAGACGGGCAGTCACATGCACCTGCGCAATCCGGCCAAGCCCCACCTTCGGGTGGTGATCCCCTATCACAATCGCGATCTGGCCCCCAAGACACTGCGATCGATCATTGCGCAAGCTGAGTTGACTGTGGATGAACTGCTGGACCTGCTGTAGTGCGCAGCAAGATGTGGTGCGTTGTGGGATCGCCCCGTCACAGACAGCCAGGGAGCCCCGCCTGTGTTGACGCACCCATGGGGACAAGCGCCCGAGGCAACCATGAACGTCGGCCGCCCAGGCATCGAACCTAGGGGTGAACAGGGCCCGTGAAAACGATCTACGACAAGTCGAAGCAGCGCGTGCCCATTAAGTGCTGGGCCGATGACGCGGACGCCCAGACGATCCAGCAGGCCGTCAACGTGGCCAACCTGCCCGACGCGGTCGATCACGTCGCGCTGATGGCCGACGCCCATGTGGGGTTCGGCATGCCCATCGGCGGGGTGGTGGCGATCCGGGAGGCCATCATCCCCTACGCGGTCGGCATGGATATCGGCTGCGGGATGTCGGCCTGGCGGACGGGTGTGCCGGCCGGACAGATCGCCGATCACCTCGATCGGATCCTCCACGCCGTCCAGACGCGGATCCCCGTGGGCTTCAAGCACCGCACCCCGCGACAGGGGCGACAGCTCGCCGAGGGGCACTGCCCCGAGATTTTCGACCTGCTGGCCGGCACGGACGCCAAGAAGGCGTTCCTGTCCGGACACGACAAGATCATCGAGCAGATCGGCACGCTCGGCGGGGGAAACCACTTTATCGAGATCCAGGTCGACACGGACGACGTGGCGTGGCTCATGGTGCATTCCGGCTCGCGCAACGTGGGCAAGCAGATCTGCGACCACTTCTACAAGTTGGCCAAGCAGGTCTGCAAGAAGCGCGGCATCGAAGCGCCGGATCCGGCGCTGTCATACCTGCCGATCGACAGCAGGGAGGGGGCGGCCTACCTGGCGCACATGACGTTCGCCCAGGACTTCGCCCGCCTGAACCGGCACGTGATGATGAAGATTTGCCAGCAGATCCTCGAGCAGTCGCCCGTCGGCGGGCAGGTCGACGGCACGCAAGACGTCGTCAATATCCACCACAACTACGCGGCGGAGGAGGAGCACTACGGTCAGCGCGTCTGGGTCCATCGTAAAGGGGCCACCTCCGCCCGGACCGGGCAGCTCGGCGTCATCCCCGGCTCGATGGGGACGCGGAGCTACATCGTCCGAGGGTTGGGCAACCCCGAATCCTTCGTCTCGTGCAGCCACGGCGCGGGCCGCGTCATGGGACGCAAGGAGGCCCGCAGGAAGATCCCGATGGATCGCTTCGTCCAGAGCATGAAGGGCATTCGCTTCCACCCCTCCCCGCAACACCTTGACGAAGCCCCCGATGCCTACAAGGATATTGGCCGGGTGATGGCCAACCAACGCGACCTGGTCGAGGTCGTCACCGAACTTCGGCCCATCGCCGTGGTTAAGGGGTAGGCGGCCTCGCAGCCACGGTCCGACCGGCCGGCATGATGGCACGACGCGTCGGGCGTCGGACGAAGGGGGTATCAGACGCGACCGGCCCGGGCATTCGAGCCGACAGGAGGAACGGACCGCTGTCTTCCACTGAATCGCAGCCAATCGAAGCCGGGAACGACCTGCCGGAGGCGTCGACGCCGGCGCTTGCGTCCGCCCCTGCCGAGGCGGATTCTGGCGCCGAGCCGCCCCCGGACTGGCGAACGAGGCGTGGGCGTTGGTGGGCCGGCGTTGCGTTCGCCCTGCTGGTAGGGGCGATCGTGGGCCTCGTCCTCGGCTTCCTGGCGATGATGCCGCTGTTCCTAGGGCTCTTCTTCTTCTTGCTCTTGGGGCTGGTTCCCGGCGCGGTGTTGTTTCGGTATGCGGACCCGGTCCGGCCGGTTCCCCCGGGCAGCTTGTGGGTCGGCTCGGCGTTGGTCTTGATGGTCATATGGTGTGTCTCGGGCTACGTGGAGCACCGCTCGCTGCCCGGGCACGTGGCGGTCAAGGTGCGTCGTGCCGTCACCGGCGGGTTCCCCAAGGGCTACCGCCGTGACGTCCTGGACGCCCACGTGGCCGGCATCGTTCGCGACCACCTCCGCCGGCGGTACGGGTCGGACGATATCATCGGCTACGTCAAGTGGGCTGCCACCAGCGGCAGGATCGAGATCCCCGCTGGCCCGATCCGCCTGACCAGTCCCGATGCCGGTCCCGACCAGCCGCCGGTCGAGCTGTATCTCGCCAAGCCGGCCCTTTATCGTCTGCACCAACCCGGCCGGCTCTGGTGCGTTCGGGTCGGCGTGTCGTTCCTGCTGCTGGCCCTGGCCATCGCCCTACAGGTCACCCCGCTTCGCAAGCCCGCGCCGACCGAGTCCAAGTAGGGCCCGCTGCGCCGGCCGGCTGCTCATCGACACGAATGGGCGGCACAACCGGCCCGCCTGCTGCGACCCGCCGCCGCATTGCGGTAGAATGCCCGCATGTCGAGTCCCGACCAGACAACGGGGGCGATCGATCTGCACCCCGTCTCGTGCCCCCTGTGCGACGGGGATCGTCACCGTCACGAGCGGCGAGTGCGAGGGTTCCGCCTGGTCCGATGTCGCGACTGCGGCATGGTCTTCGTGAACCCGCAGCCATCGGCCGAGACGCTCGCCGCCGGTTACAGCGGCGACGACGACCTCGCGGATCTGATCGGCGGTCGTCCCGACAAGATTGAGTTCTACGAGACATGGTTCAGCCAACGAGATCGTCGGCGCTGGGCGGACGTGCTGGCCCGGATGGCGCGGAAGGTCGGGCGGGGGCGGCTGCTCGAATACGGGTGCGGTCCGGCCCTGGTCGGTCAGGCGGCGGCCGATGACGATTGGCAGGTCGAGGCCATCGACATCGGCGAGTGGATCCGACAGCTCCAACCCCAGCGGCGCTTCCCGCTGCACGTCGGGACGCTCGGTGACCACGACTGGCCCGCCGGGCACTTCGACGCCGTCTACGCCCAGGACGTACTGGAACACCTCCAGCGCCCGCTCGACGAGCTGCGGGAGCTAGCGCGTCTTCTGCGCCCCGGCGGGGTGATC
>CAYOGX010000119.1:0-9054 GCA_964403235.1 uncultured Planctomycetales bacterium
ACGTACGGTGGGCCATGCGGTTGGCCTCACCCCGCCGATCTCGTGGCCAAACCGATGTCGCGGCCAACTACTTCGTACGCTCGATGGCCTCGTTTGTCCTGGGTCAACGCGACGAGGTGATCGGCCGCATTCGTCGCGTGCTGCGCGCGCTGTCCGGCCGACTGATCGAGACGCAGACGGCCCCGGCCCGTACCCCCCGCGGACCGTCGACGCGCCCGCTGAGCAACAAACAATGATCGAACCGAGCGGCCTGACCCAGGCGCAGCAGGACGAGCAGTTCATGCGCAAGGCGTTGGCCGAGGCCGAGGCCGCCCTGGACCATCAGGACGTGCCCGTCGGGGCGGTCATCGTCCGCGCCGCCCGGATCATCGCCCGCGGCCACAACCAGCGCGAGCTACTGGCCGACCCGACCGCCCACGCCGAGATGATCGCCCTGACCGCCGCCGCTGTGGCCGTCGGCTCGTGGCGGCTCGACGACTGCGTCCTGTACGTCACGCTCGAGCCCTGTCCCATGTGCGCCGGCGCGATCGTGCAGGCCCGCATGGCCCGACTGGTCTACGGCGCCGCCGATCCCAAGGCCGGCGCGTGCGGGTCGCTCTATGCCATTACGACTGACGGCCGATTAAACCACGCCGTCCTCACCGAAGGGGGGCTGCTCGAACACGAATCCGCCGAACTGCTCCGCACATTCTTCGCCGAACAACGCGCCATGGGCAAAAAGTAGACCGGCACGCCGGATCGATCGGGTCGTGGGTCTGCCGCCTTCCCGCTCCCTCGCACAACGCGGGCGAACCGCCCTTTGGATCGGCGAGAGGGTGGAACTGTCGGGAATCGAGCGTTGACGGCAAGGCTTGCGTCGTAGGTGTGTATTGGCTATACTATGGGCGTCGACATCGGTCGGGCAAGCGAGCTGCGCGGATGTGGATGTCGGGCCGATGGCGTATGGCCGACGAGGGTGGGATGGGCGCACCCGCATGGTGAGCCGCGGCGTGGGAGGATGAGAGAGGCAGCATTTCCGTCCTGAGCGCCCCGCTAGCGAGCTCCAACGACTGAGGCACCAGAAGGGCCCGCGCGCCTTGCGCGTGGTGAGGGTCCGGGACGCACGTCCTTGATCGGTCCGGAGCGGAGGGAGGTCTCATGACGATCCTCAAGGTCGTTCTCAGCGGGTCGCTGGTCTCTATCTTGGCTGCCGAGGCGCCGGCCCAGGTGCTGATCTACTCGAACGATTTCGAGGGACCCGGGCCCGTGGGATCGGAGTGGTCGGACACCTCGACGGATACGACGCCCGGCACCGTGCAGCACCCCGCCGACAAGTTCCTGGGCCAGTTCGGCAGCGGCACCGTGACGCTGACGCTGACCGACCTGCCTCCGGCGCACACCGAGGTGACCGTGGCCTTCGATCTGTTCGTCATTCGATCTTGGGACGGCAACGGTAAGTATGGTCTTGGGCCGGACGAGTGGAATGTAGGCGTCGAGGGCGTCGGCGCGTTCAATACCACTTTCAGTAACTGGTCGGGCACCGACAACCAGGCGTTCCCTGATGAGTATCCCGGCGGCGACAATCCACCTCGCACGGGCGCGATCGAGAACAACACGCTCGGTTACGAGTTCGACGACAATCCCCAGGACGCGGTCTACCACGCCAGCGTACCGTTCGCCCATACGGCCAGCACGCTGGTCGTGACCTTCTCCGCGACCGGGCTGCAAGAACTTACCGATGAGAGCTGGGGGCTGGACGACGTCGTGATCCAGGTAGACATTCCCGAACCCGCCACCGTTTTCCTGCTTGCCCTCGGCGGGCTCGTGGTCTCCAGACGAAGATAACGGCACGAGCCAGGGCCCGGTGTCCTCTCGCGGACCGTGCGCCCTTCCGGTACGAATCGCTCCGCCAGCACAAACGGTTGTCAGTGCCCGTCACCGACAGCACCGGGGCCGAAAAACGATGCCCGGGGGCAGTGCGGAGAAGCGGATGAGGTGCCGGGGCTTCACAACGGCCAACCGCAAGATATCGCCCATGATGATGAACGGGCTGAACATCGCGATGACCATCGCGTGGGTGACGGCCACGAGCGCCGCGGTCATGGCGATCATGACCGCGCTCATGACCTGCACCATCACCCAGACCATCGTGTAGCCGACCAGGGCGAGCGCTGCGGCGAAGACGGGGACAAACACGACCGTCACGGTCTTGCGGGCAAGCTTGTCCGCGCCCGCTGGGGCCGCCGGCCGCTTCGACGCGGTATTGTTGGCCGGTGGGTCCTGGTCGGAGATGGTCAGTCCCGCCAACTGCGCCGCGGCCTGGGCGATGTCGGCGGCGGCTTGCGTCAGGTCGATGTCGAACTCGATCCGCTCGGTGGCGCCGGTCTCGGCGAAGTAGAGGTCGACGTAGCCCTTCAATCGCTCGAGGTCGGCCTGCTCGTAGGTGAAGTCGGCCGTGGAGCCGTCGAAGGCCTCGGCATGCTTGGGCCGACCGTTCTCGAACGTAATGCCCGCCTCTTGCCCGTTGGGGTCGCGGATGCCCGCACCGGTGATGTCAGGCGGGGACGTGTCCGACTCGAACGTGCCGTATACGAACACCGACCAGCCGTCCGGAAGCCGTACGCCTCCCAGTACGCCGCTGTCGGGGTCGCTGTTGATGAGCAGCCCGTAAGGGTCGTTCGAGTTGCTCGACGAACCAACCAGCGTGCCCAAGCCAGTGAACAGGTCGGCGGTTTGGCAACCAAAGGGGGCGATGATCAGACAAACGATAGTGATAGCCGTCACCCACTGGCCACCGATCGTGTACGGCAGCAGTCGGAAGCGCATCATCCTGCACTCCATGTATTGGGTGGAGTCCGACTAGATCCATAAAGGATACGCCATTTGGCCGCCGGGGTCAATTCGCTCACAGGCAAGAGGCGTTCGGCCAGTCTTGGACAACATGACATCGTGGACAGACAACCGCGCCGGCGCGTCCGTTCGGCTAGGCGGAGCCATACCGGTCGACGAACGCGCGCAGGGCGTCTTGCCAGGGACGCATCTGCTGGCCCGTCAGGGCGATATAGCGTTTGGTAGACAGGGTGCTGTTGGCGGGTCGCTCGGTGGGGCTGGCGAACTCAGCCGCGGTGATCGGCAGGACCGGCGTGGTCAGTCCGGCGAACTCGAGGGCCTGGCACGCCAGCTCGTGCCAACTGCATTGACCGGTATTGACGACGTGAACCACCCCGTCGGCCCGCGCGCGGACCAGATGGACAATCGCGTCAGCCAGATCGACGGTATACGTCGGGCAGCCGACCTGGTCGGACACGACGCGGAGTTCGTCGCGCTCGCGGGCCAGCCGCAGCATGGTCGCGACGAAGTTCTTGCCGCGCAGCCCGTACAGCCAGGCCGTCCGGACGATGCAGGCGTTTGGCAGGTGCTCTTGAACCGCCCGCTCGCCGGCCAGCTTCGATTCGCCGTAGGCGCTGATGGGTCCGACGGGATCGTCCTCGACGTACGGGCGATCCGACCGACCGTCGAAGACGAAGTCGGTCGAGAGGTGGACCAGCCGGGTGCCGATGCGGGCGCAGGCGGCGGCGATATAACCCGGCGCCCGGCCGTTGACGTTCATGGCCAGATCCGGATCGCGCGTGCACCCGTCGACGTCGGTGTAGGCGGCGCAATTGACGACCAGCTCGGGTTGATGGCGGTCGATGAAGGCGTGCACGGCCGCCTCGTTCGTGATCTCCACGACGTTCCAATCGGCGACACCGACGGGCGGGGGCAGCGCCTCCGGTTCGTCAGCGCGGACGCGCTCCCAGGCCGCGACCAGATCGCTGCCCAACATCCCGATCGATCCGAAGATGATGGCCGGTCTCATGGGATTACCGGTCGACCGCACGGCCGCCGTATTGCTGCTCGTAGTATTTGAGGTACTCGCCGCTCTTGATCGCCTGCCACCAGGCCGATTGCTCGCGATACCACGCCACCGTCCGGGCCAGTGCATCGTCGAACCCGTGCTGCGGCGCCCAGCCCACCTCGCTGTGGATCTTGGCCGAATCGATCGCGTAGCGGCGGTCGTGGCCCGGACGGTCCTTGACGTACTCGATGCTGCCCTCATCCTTTCCGCAGGCGGCCAAGATGCGATGCGTCAGGTCGAGATTGGTCAGCTCGCAGTCGGCGCCGATGTTGTAGACCTCGCCCGGTTTGCCCTTCTCGACGATGGCGCCCAGCGCGGCACAGTGATCCTCGACGTAGATCCAGTCGCGGACGTTCAGGCCATCGCCGTACAGCGGCACCTTCTTGCCCTCGATCAGGTTGGTCACGAATAGGGGGATGACCTTCTCGGGGAACTGGTATGGCCCGTAGTTGTTGCTGCATCGTGAGATCATCACCGGAAATCCGAAGCTGTGGTGGTAAGCGCCACAGAGCAGGTCGGCGGCGGCCTTGCTGGCTGCGTACGGGCTGTTCGGGCTCAGCGGCCTGGATTCGGTGAAGCGTCCTTCGGAACCGAGGGAGCCGTAGACCTCGTCCGTGCTGACCTGCAAGAACCGCCCGACCTCGTGCCGTCGGGCCGCGTCCAGCAGTTGCTGCGTGCCCACGATGTTGGTTCGGACGAACGGCTCGGACGACATCAGGCTGCGGTCGACGTGGCTCTCGGCCGCGAAGTTGACGACCGCGTCGAGCCCGTCGCCCATGATCGTATCGAGCAGCTTCGCGTCGGCGATGTCACCATGGACGAACGTGTAGCGGGCGTCGTCCTCGACGTCGGCCAGGTTCGCGAGGTTCCCGGCGTAGGTGAGCACGTCGAGGTTGACGACGTGCGCCGCGGGCCAGTGCGACAATGCCCAGTGAATGAAGTTGGATCCGATAAAACCCGCGCCGCCAGTGACCAGAATGCGGTTCATGGTCGTCCTCGAGTGTGTTTGGTCCCCGGCCCGCCCCTCAACCGGATCCCGCGTAGGGCCGGCTGTGCCGGCCAATCGTGTTGTCCTCAGCCCGATCGTACGGTCTACAACCTGGCCGGCACAGCCGGCCCTATGTTGACATACGGGCCTCAATCGAGCTTGTTCGCGCCGCCTTCGGCCACCATCTTGCTGGCGCGGAGCAGCGACTCGAACTGGCCGGCATCGGTCCACCACCCGTCCAGGATCTCGTACGTCATCGTGCCCGCCTCGATGTAGGCGTTGTTCACGTCGGTGATCTCCAGCTCGCCCCGGTCCGACGGCTTGACGGTCTTGATGATGTCGAAGACCCGCCCGTCGTAGAAGTAGATGCCGATCACCGCGAACTGGCTCTTGGGTTGCTTGGGCTTCTCTTCGATCGCGACGATCCGGTCGCCGTCGATCTCGGGCACGCCGAACCGCTGTGGATCGGGCACCTCCTTAAGCATAATCTTGGCGCCTTCGCGCTGGCTGAAGAAGTCGGCCGTCGCGCGGCGGATGTTCTTCTCGATGATGTTGTCGCCGAGGATCACGACGATCTTCCCGCCGTCGGCGAAGTCCTCGGCCAGGTTGAGCGCGTCGGCGATCCCGCCCTCGCCCTCCTGGTAGGCATAGTGCAGTCGCCGGAGACCCAGCTCCTCGCCGTTGCCCAGTAGCCGCAGGAAGTCCCCCGCGCTGTTGCCGCCCGTCACGAGCATGACCTCGTCGACGCCGGCGTTGACCAGGCATTCCAGGGGATAGTAGACCATCGGCTTGTCGTAGACCGGCAGCAAGTGCTTGTTGGTCACCTTGGTGAGTGGCAGCATCCGCGTGCCGAGCCCGCCTGCTAGAACAACACCCTTCATCGGTCGTCTCTCCTGGGTCCGTCATGGGCAACGTTGTCCGATCCAACCAAGGGCCAAGCCCCCAGCCAACGCGTATTCTATGGCTCGATCGCATCGGCGTCCACCGATGGCCGGAAGACGAGCGGACCTAGGGATCAGGCCAGATCGATCCGAACCGCGACCGTGAGCGGGCGGGGTAGGGTCTAGGGTTCAGGATCTAGGGTTTGGGGATGGTCGTTCGCTTGCCGTCGCGGCTCGGATCGGTCATGACGGACGGCCGGATCCAGGGACAGGGCGAGGTCTTCCTTCACGCCCCATAGCCTCTTTCAACGGGCAGTCCGACGAAGAGTCTGGCGTCCAGGTCGGCCAACGGATCGACCTCGCCCGATGCGGCGGCCAGCGCGAAGATCATGCCGGGGTGCTCCGCCCGCATTGCGCGGGCCAGAAGGGTGAACCCCGTCGGCGCGCCGGCCTTGCGCAGGTCCTGGCCGAGCTGGGAGACGTCCAGGACCACTTGGGCGAGGGCTTCGCGCGCCCTGACGGTCCACGTGAACATCTCCCGCGGCGCCAGACCGTCGCGAAATCCCCGTCGGACCTGAACCGTGTTACCGCGTAGGCTCGTCAGCGTCGCACCGCCCCCGATCAGGTTCATCAGATGGCGCAGCGCGCCCCGGGCCCCGCTCTTGACGCCCAGGAGCTGCGGCCCGATGTCGTCGTCGGCGAAGTTCGTGCATGAGGCCAGTCGCTCGGCGAGTTCCTCGGCGTAGGCGCACCACGCTTCTGGATCGTCTCGGGTCGGCTCGGGGGGACATTGGATGGTTTCCCCGAAGAACGGGTTCAGCGACGCGCCGGACTGCTTGGCCACCTCGAATCCGCGCCGCATGAGCCGTTGGACCCCCTCGAGCGCCCCCTCGATGCCGTCACGTTCCATGACGCGTCGCATCGCGTCGACGACCGTCGCTTGGGTCACGAAACCTTCGGGTGCGGCGATCTCGATCCCCGCCAGTTGCGCGATCTCTCGGCGGCCCGCCTCGGTCAGGCTCAAGCTGGCCAGGCCCCACAGCGAATCCTGTGGCGGGCACACGGACTGGATCAGTGCGGGATCGCGCCGAAGATGACCGGCCACCGAAAGACGCTCGCACGCCTCGCGCTGCCCTGCCTCGGTGATCGGCAGGAGCGCGGCAAGTTGGTCCCCGTCGAAGTCCGCATTCATAAGTCGACAGAGGAGAGGATGCAGTCGGATCGCGTTCTCCGGAGTCCTAACGGGGTGAACAGCCTGGAACACGGTCGGGGTGGTGGCCGGTGCCCGGTACAGAACGATCCATGATTCAGACATGATCCGGTCGAGCACCTGTGCGGCACGATCGGTTCGGGCCTTGACCTCGTGGTCGGCGCCGAGCTCGCGTTCAACCAGCGGACCGAAGATCGTCCAGGCGATCTCGTCGGGGATACCCGCCTGATCGATATGGAGGTCAATCCCGGGCGATATCACGGTCCACCCGCTGAAGAGCACCCGCGCGTTCTCGATCGTGAAACGGAGGTGCTCCGGCGTGACCAGGGCGTCGAAGAAATCCTTCGCGCACGTTTCGAGCTGGTCGACGGCTTTGCGCTTCAGGGCGCCCGGCGAGTTGCCTTCGATCATCCGTCTGGCCCTGGCATTGGCCTCGGCCAGGGCGTGGTATTCGTCGAGCTCTTCGAAGACACCGACCTCGGTTAGCTCTCGGTCGCGGAGCCAGGGATACGGAATCGGGCGGGCGAGTTTGAGCGTATCGCCCTGTGGTGGGACGAACTGACACCGGAGTTGCTTCTCGTCGAGTTTCGTGGCGATCCCCGCGACGGCAAGTCGTCGCATTAGTTCGGCCAAGGCGGGCGTGGGCGACCCGGCCTGTTCGAGCGGACCTCTTGCGACGCGTTCGGCCAGCGACCCGGCATCGGGCCGACTCGCGGACCGCGTGTTGAAGTGCTCCGCGATGGTCTCGAAGGCCCCGATGTCGCGCAACACGCGGTATTCCCACACGCCGTGTCCCTGCCCTGAGGGGGGCGCGACCGAGGCGTGGATCTTGTCTCGTGCGAGGTGGTACGTCTTGCCCCAGTAGACCCAACCGACCGTGCTTGGACGATCGAGCTTCCTGCCCCCCTTGCCGAGCGTCAGCACCTCCATGCCGGATTCGGGCAACCCCAGCTTCACGAGGCGTTGCCGGATCTCCTGGCCGCTGGGGGCGCGGAACGGCGGGACGACGACGGGCGCGCCTTCGGCCCGGGCGATCCGCCCGATCACCGCCTCGCGGATCTGTCCGAAGTTCATCCTCGTGTGGCAGCCCATCACGTTGAAGACGATCTCGACGGGGGTGCCGTCGCCCAGGTGGGGCATCTCGTCGTCGGGCAGGATCCTGCTGACCGTGCCCTTGGTCCCGTGGCGGTTGCTGAGCTTGTCGCCCGGTTCTACGGGGTGCGGGTAGTTCAGCCGCTTCGCGCAGGATTCGCTGATGACGATCGCATCCTCAAACGTGCCGACGCCCCATGAGATGAAGGCCGTCAGCAGGTTCCGACCGCAGCAGAAGTTGCCCGCGTCGGGCTCGTTGCCGGTCTGGATCAGTGCGGGCTCCGGGTCGGATGGGACCAACCACTGACGCATCATATTCACGCCCATAAGCGTCCGGTTGGGGTCGTTGTGTTCGAGAAACGGCACCATTGAGGCGGTCAGACCCAACGCCGCCTCCGGCCGGTCCGACAGGGCGTCGGGCCCGTCGTCGATCGCAACCAGCTTGCCGTCCCGGATCTCCGCGCCGACGGCCACGCTGAGAACCTTGCCGATGTACGGGCCCTCCGGCGTTTCGAACGGACAGGTCCGACCGAGCTGACCCGGCGCGAAGATTTTCTGGCGGGTTGGGATAACGATACGTCGCAGATGTGCCCGTCGGTCAAGCCAGTTTCGATCGTCGAGCTCCTGCCCCAGCGGTGAGTGCCTGCGCATCAACATCTCGGTCTCCCCCCTGGCGGACAGGAGCTCGCGCGTCCGCAGATCGAGTTCTTGTCTGTCCGTTAGGAAGTCGCGGACCCACGACTCCAGGGGTATCCAGGCCTTGGCCAAAGACGCGTCCCACGGCAGGCCTGACGGCGCCTCGCCCAGGCGAGCCTCGTCATAGTCATAGAGCTGCTCACCGACGCAGCGGATCTCGGCCGCGTCCAGCGCTTCCTGCGACGCGATCGGCACGACCACACGCCGCACGCCGTCGACGTCGAAGACGCCCTCCTCGTCCGGTTGAGGTACGTCGGCGTACTCGACGTCCAGCTCCCCGGCCCCGCCAGACAGGGCGATCTTGACGCAG
>CAYOGX010000120.1:0-8874 GCA_964403235.1 uncultured Planctomycetales bacterium
CGCGACGTGAAGGATGTACTCGAACTCCACCCCACCGACGGCGTGGACTACCTGATCGGGGTGTTCCTGACCGGCGCGTATCAGGAGATCCTCGGCGACATGCACAACCTCTTCGGCGATACCAATGCCGTCCACGTGAGCATCGGCGAGGATGGGAATTACCGGGTCGACCACGTCGTCAAGGGCGACACCATCCACGACGTGCTCAGTTACGTTCAGTACAGCAACAGCGATCTGATCAGCCGGATGCGACGCAGCGTCGAGGCGGCCGTCCGGGCCGGGCGGATCAGCCTGGAGGAGTCCGCCTATTTCCTCCGCCGTTACGAGCAGGGCCTGGAGGGATACACCTACCTGGCCCCCAAGCGAGACGATCATTACGACGCCGCCGGCCAACGGATCGGGTGACCGTCAATGGCATTACCCGAACTGAACGCCGCCATCGTGGAGCAGGCGATCACACCCGAGCCCGGCTGCCCGCTGACCGGCTTCGTCGCCCGGACCGAGCCCAGTAAGGACGTTCACGACGACCTGTTTGCCAGATTCCTGCTGATCGAGCACGCCGGCGCGCGAGCAGCGCTGGTCACCGCGGACATGCTGGGCACGGACGTCCCCACGGCCACCGACCTTCGGCGCAAGGTGGCCGACATCCTGCAAACCACGCCCGACCACGTGATGCTGAACGCCTCGCACACGCACGCCGGACCGGCCAGTATTGACCTGATCGGCATCGCGCCGCTCGACGCCGCGTTCATCGGCCGTCTCGAAACCGTGTTGTGCGACCTGGCCCGACGGGCGATGGCGGGTCTCGAGCCGGCCGTCTTCAGTCACCGTCGAGGCCGGGCGCCCGACGTCGGCGTGATCCGCCGACGGCCGAGACAGCAACCCGCCCCGTACTCCCTGGACGCCACCTTGGAGGTGCTGACGGTCGATCGGCCAGCGGGGCCGCCCATGGGCATCATCGTCTCGCTGCCCTGCCACGCGGTGGCCGCGGGGACCACGCTGTCCATCTCGGCCGACTTCCCGGGCGTGATGGTGCGAACGCTGGCCGACGACCACCCCGGCCAGGTGATCGCCTTCGCGCAGGGGTGCGCGGGCGACATCAACCCGGCCGCGGGCGTCCGCGGGTTTGACGCCGCCGAGCAGACGGGCGCCACGTTGGCCCGCGCCGTCCGCGACACGCTCCGCGACGTCGCACCGACGGTGCTGGCCGGTCCGATCCGTGCGGCAACGACGACGGCTGTGCTGCCATTTGACGATCCGCCCGCTCGCGACGAGTTGGCGGCCCTCGACGAGAGATCCCGCCAGCCCGACGCCGACCCGGGCGACCGGGCCATGGGCGCGTTCGCACGACGGACGATGGCCGCCGTCGACAGCGGCAGCGTCCCGATCGGCCTGGAGGTACCCGTTCAGGCAGTCGCCATCGGCCGCGACCCGTGTCTGCGGATCGTCGCCCTGCCGGGCGAGCCGCTGTCCACGCTGGCGATGGCCCTTCGCGACGCGCTGCCCGATCCGACCATGGTGCTGGGCTACACGAACGGGCTGATGGGTTACATCGCGGACCGGCGGTCGCACCGGGACGGCGGCTACGAGATCGACACGGCGTTTCGCTACTACGGCCACCCCGCCCGCTTCGCCGCCGGCGCGGGTGAGACCTTGGCGGCGGCCGCGCGTCAATTGGTTCTTGCCCAATTGGCCGAACTGCAAGAAACGTCCGACGGAGGAGTGATATGATGTCGCGTCGTCAGTTCTTCGGGGTCTTCGGCACGGGCCTGGTGTACACGTGGGTGCCACGCGTGTCAGCCGCGGCGCCAGCGTCGAAGCCCGTCCGGCGCCGTACCCGCCCCCAACGCGTCCTGACCACCATCGCCTACAACGTCCTGCAATGCACCGGCTGGCCCCCGGAACTCGCCGCCAAACGCCTCGGCGATGTCGGCACCCAGATCCCCGAACGGTTGGCCCTGGAGTTGGCCATCTACCACCCCGACATCATCAGCTTCTCGGAGGCACCGACCGAGCGGGTCGTCCGCCGCCTCGCCGAGCGGTTGGGCATGAGCTACGCGTTCTTCCGCAGCGGCGAGAACTGGCCCGGCGCGATCCTGACGACGCTCGACATCCTCGAGCACCGCAACTGCCCGCTGGTCAAAGGCCGCCGACCCAAAACGCTGTTTACCCGGCACTGGGGCCGGGCCACACTCCGAACGCAAGGCCCGTTTGGCGACCTGATCGTCCACAGCGCGCATCTACATCCGTCGAGGTCCGACATTCGAAAACCAGAGTCGCTCGAGATCATCAAGGCCATCGCGCCCGACATCCAAGCCGGTCGGTCCGTCATCCTCCAGGGCGATCTGAACCACTCTGTTCGGATGTCGTCCTACAAGCGATGGGTCGATGCCGGCCTGATCGACACCCAAGCCGCCGCTGGCAACGCCGAGCAACCCACGATCAAGGCCGACAAGCCCCGAACACGCATCGACTACATCTTCGCCGCCGGCCCGATCGCCACCCATCTCAAGGACGCCCGCCCCCTGTTCGAAGGCGCGTTTCGAACGAACCCCGACGACCCTGGATCGTTCGCCCTGAGCGATCACCTGCCGGTCATGGCTCGATTCGATCGATGAGCGCGGACATCGCGTCAAGAACGGCGTTCGCCGTCCGTCCGAAGGCCCACGAGCGTGCGCTGTCAGCACTCCCCGACAGTTGACCCCCCGGCGACTCTCCGTTAAAGTGCTGGTTGGTCGGTGTGATAGCCGGACCCCCGTCGTCAACCGCGGCGGATCAATGCGCCCGTAGCTCAATTGGATAGAGTAGCAGACTTCGAATCTGATGGTTGGAGGTTCGAGTCCTCCCGGGCGCGTTCCTTTTCCTTCTCGGATCATGTCGCACGTTGTCGCCAGGTGCCGTTGTTTCTAAGGGCTTACTGCAATCGCCCGCGTGCGCTCGGGCATCGGCGATTTTGCAGGCCCTTGCACCGCCTCGCGTCGAGTCGTTCTCTGACTGCTGGGGAATCTGCGCGGATGGCAACCGACACTCACTGACAGAGGTATCCGTCCCGGTCGGTGCCAGAGCGAGGCTTTCATGGTCCTCTGGTTCAGCGCCGGGCAGGGCGTGGTACCCCCGGCTAGATCGTGCGTTCGGACGTGGGCGTACTTGCCAATGGTGAGTGCCGGCGTGCTGTGACGAGCCAATGCCCGGGGGACCTTCACAGACGCCCCGCCACCGACGATTCGGCTGATGCGGAGCGCTGAGCATTGCGCAAGCGTGGGCCCCTATTCAACGGAGTACTCTGGCGGCAACTCGGCGCAGTCGATGGGCTCGCCGTTTCTGTAGCACTGGGTCTCGGTCGTGGTCGGCGCGGTGAGGCGGCCGACGACCCAGCCGGCCCCAAACAGACCCAGGCCGGGCACCACCAATCCCTCGACGCAGCCGGCATTCATCGGCAGCAGCAAGAGCAGGATGAGCGAAACGAGCACGCGAACCGATCGTTTTCGGTGTGTCGTTTTCATGCCTCCTGGCAATTCATTTTCTGCGTCTTCATGGTCAGGGCAGCAACGATTCACCGGGCGCTCATCGCCTTCGGATGCGTGAGGACATCCGGCCGGCCAGCAGGCCGAGGATGAGCATCGGCAACGCCGGCACCAACCCGCATAGGCCAACAGGCTGTTCCGTCGTGACCCTCTGGTCATACACATCTTCTGCCACAACGATCTCCGCCGCCACGACCGGTTCCAGGGCCTCCTTGCATTCAGCCGAGGCGGCCAGTAACACCTCGCCGCTCGCCATCGGCCGGACCACCAGCTCCGCCTCCCCTTTCTCGCCCACAGGAACGTCGCCGACGCGAATGGTCACGATACCGTCCGAAACCGTCATCTCATCCGCCGCCAGGGCTCTTGGGGGTGTCGTTATGATCCACCCCGACACGAATTCCATGTTCTCGGGAAGGCGTACCGTCACCACGACGTTGCTGGCCACGCCCGTGCCGACGTTTTCCACTCGAACGCGCACCGTCACGTCCTCACCCACTATCACTACTGTCGGGCCTGAGGCTGAATTCGGGTCTTGACCCGCGCCGGATTCGGCATAGACCGTGACCCGCAATTCCGGTACGACCGACGGCGCATTGGTGGTAAACACCACGTCGCCCCCGTAGCTCGTGCCTTCGCTGTTGGTGGCATACGCCCGAACATGATAGGTGGTATTGGCGGCCAGGCCGGTGATGTTGGCGGTGAAGCTGCCCGTGCCTGTACCCTCTTGCGTCTTGTCGTCTGTCGTCGTTGGATTCTCCGACGTGCCCCAGCACACGCCGCGGGAGATGACGGTCGCACCGCCATCGTCGGTGACGTTGCCGCCGGAGTCGGCCGTTGCACCGGTGATGTTGGAGACCGCCGTTGTCGTGACGGTCGGCAGGACGGCATTGGTGCTGAAGGACACGTCACTGCCGTACGACGTACCCACACTGTTGGTGGCATACGCCCGAACATGATAGGTGGTATTGGCGGCCAGGCCGGTGATGTTGGCGGTGAAGCTGCCCGTGCCTGTACCCTCTTGCGTCTTGTCGTCTGTCGTCGTTGGATTCTCCGACGTGCCCCAGCACACGCCGCGGGAGATGACGGTCGCACCGCCATCGTCGGTGACGTTGCCGCCGGAGTCGGCCGTTGCACCGGTGATGTTGGAGACCGCCGTTGTCGTGACGGTCGGCAGGACGGCATTGGTGCTGAAGGACACGTCACTGCCGTACGACGTACCCACGCTGTTCGTGGCATACGCCCGGACATGGTAGGTCGTCCCCGGCGTAAGTCCGCTCAGGTTGCTGGTGAAGACACCGGTCCCGGTTCCATCGGTCGTCTTGCTGTCGACCGTGGTTGGGTCCGCGGACGTACTCCAACACACGCCGCGGGCGGTGACGGGGTGACCGTTGTCGTCGGTGACGTTGCCGCCGGAGTCGGCGCTGGTGGTGGTGATGTTAGATACGGCGACGGTCGTGACCGCCGGCGGCAACGTGAGGAGGCCGGTGTAGACGTAATCGCCCCAGGCGCCCGCGACGAGCTTCGTCCCGTCCGACGAGGAGGCGATCCCATACCAGCTCGCGGTGCTTGCCGAGGCCGTCCAGGTTGCGCCGGAGTCCACAGAGGTGTAGATCTGGCCGCCACAGACAGTCGCCGCGAGCTTCGTCCCGTCTGACGAGGAGGCGAGACCATTCCAAGCTCTGCTGCTTTCCCGGGGCGTCCAGGTCACACCGGAATCCGTGGAGGTGTAGATCTGGCCGCCATCGACACTCGCCACGAGCTTCGTCCCGTCCGACGAGGAGGCGACACGGGTCCAGTCTCTGTTGCTCTCCCGTGGCGTCCAGGTCACGCCGGAGTCGGTGGAGGTGTAGAGCTGGCCGGAATAAACACACGCCACGAGCTTCGCCCCGTCTGACGAAGAGGCGAGACCTTTCCAGTTTCTGGCGCTTTCCCGCGGCGTCCAGGTCACGCCGGAGTCAGTGGAGGTATAGATCTGCCCGCCACTGACACACGCCGCGAGCTTTGCCCCGTCCGACGAGGAGGCGACACCACACCAATACCTGCCGCTTTCCCGGGCCGTCCAGGTCGCGCCGGAGTCCGCGGACGTGTAAAGCTGGCCGTGCCAGTGACCCGCCACGAGCTTCGTCCCGTCTGTCGAGGAGGCAACACTAGACCAATGCCTGCTGCTTTCCCGTGGCGTCCAGATCACGCCGGAGTCCGTAGAGGTGTAGATCTGGCCGGAATAAACACACGCCACGAGCTTCGTTCCGTCTGAGGATGAGCAAACCGGGTTCCAATTGGCGGACCCGCCGGCCGGATCTCGCTGGGTCCAGGTGTACTGAGCCCGGGCCGCCGGGCAGACGATGGCCGGGACAACAACAGTTGATAATGCCAACACGCGTCCACGCAAACGGTACTGTCTCATGATCGTTTCACGTCGCAAGAGCAACCGTCTCCGGGTTTGTGAGTCTCCATCGTGTCGTCTTCCAGCGCCGCTCTGCCCTGCCGGGCCATGAACGCGGACGGGCCTGCCGGCCCCGCATCGACTTCCTCGCCGGCACGCTGAACGACACCCCGACGTCCGTGCTCCGCGAGAGGGTCGCCTGACCGCCCTCGACCCAGGTAACGTACACGACGCCGTTCGTGTCGGACGCAATCTCGGACTCACACGATGACGTGCCCACCCGCACGGGCGTCTGGAAGCACTGTCCGCGGTTCGTGCTCCGCGCGACCCAGATGCCGCTGGGGTTGTGGTACAAGATGTAGACGGTCCCGTCCGGTCCCACGACCACATTTCGGCTCGTGTTCGGATACGCGATGGTGTTCGATGTTCCGTTGTTGGAGACCGGTACATTGACGTAGAGCACCGCGGCCGGCGCAGCAGCCGCCAGTTCCAGGGCGACCAACACGCTCCCTACAAAGCATCGTGACGCCATCATTTGTCTCCATCATCCGCACGCTTGGCCCAGCTTGGGCGCCCACACCGTGCCGGAGCTCGACTCGCGTGGAACGCAGCGCGCTATCTGCAAGTCCTGCCGGTCACTGGGTGTTGAAGGTGCCTAGCCGCCACCTACCGTCCTGTTCTGCCACGAGCCGATGAGCCATGATGGGCACGGGTGCACGACACTTTCGGCGGGCGAGGTCCATCGGAGACGCGACCGTAAGGGAGCGGACGCTTGCTGCCGGGGGTCTGCATCGCTCCCTTACGGTCGCGTCTCTGGCTGACGCATCCCACTTGAAGCGATGGCTCTGCCACCCGCGGTTTCTGTCACGCACCCAACCGCTAGATCCCCTGGAAGGATCGGTTGCAGGGCCGCGTCGTCTAAGCGAAAAGCCGTGTATTCGCGCAGATCGGTCGAGGTTGCGTCGAGCGGGGGCACCAAGACTGGAGCAGGCCGATAACTACCAGGCGGCTGAAGAACCGCGTCTTGCCAACGCAAGGCGGGTATGCACGCTTGAGCGCGCCTGCGATCGAAACGGCCCGGATTTCTCGGACGTTTCTCCGAGACGCGCAGGCACCCGCCGTGCGGGGCGCCCGTGATCGTCGTCTTCGGTCGCCGACGAGTCGCCCAAGATCGCAGTTGTGATCCGGTCTGAGGATTGGAGGTCCAAGCCGCCCCGGGCGCGTTCCTGTTCCTTCTCGCACCCCCTTGTGCCGTGGGCAGCAGCGGCCCACCGCGCACCGGAGCCGGCCGTCAGTCAGATCCCGCCCGGGACGGGTCCATCCGTATGGATGCCGCGCGGCGGCTTCTCCGCGCGGGATGAATCCCGCGGCTCGGGCGCCGGCGCCCAAGGCAACGGAAACGCCTCGACGCAGGTCGCGACGTATCGGTCCCCGGATTCCTCCTCCCTGACCTGGGTCTCAATCGGGGGAGCCCAGCAAGCGTAGAGCGAGGATTGCGGCGAGCCAGGCTCAGAACCGGTGCAAGTTGGCTGAGGACGGGGGCGTCACGCTGAGTACTTCTTGTTGGATCGCTTGCCTCGCAAGGCGACCTACCTGGCGCAGATCAGCCCCCTCTGGCAGTCCGACCGGGAGCAACATGGTAGCTGTCGCCGTGCTGCGCCAATTCGCCCAGAGCCGCCAGTTCCGACAAGGCTTGCGACACGTCGGCTGGCGCCAGCTCCAGTTCGTTCGCCAGCTCCATTGGGGTGGCCATCCGGTGCCGGTTCCAGTCGAACCAGTCAGCGATCTCGTCCCTGGCCGTCTCGATCCGATCGCGGTCGTCCATGGCTTGGCCTCCTGCGTGGTAGCAGGATACCAAAATGCCACGCTAGACGATAGAGGCATCGCAAGAGAGCGTGACACACCCACTCAACAACCCGGCCCCACCTAGGACGCATAACGGGTACTAGAAAGGCGCCTATGTCCAGATTGACGGGTCAGGGGCGGTCAGACCCCTGGGGTCGCTCCCGGGGGGCCCAGCTCGCTGACTGCCGGGTTCCGTACCGCGTTGACATATCGCCCGGTAAATCCTTGACAACTGCCCGTCATGGTGTATGTGTATTCATAGAGAAGCAAGGAACCAGGAGGGAGAGGGGTCCCAGGCCAATGCCCCAGGCCCTCCGGACGCGTCTTCCCGGGCACATCGAGACATGTTGAGCGTGGGAAGGGCAAACCGATGGCACTGCGCGTTGGTGTCGTCTTGACGTTGTACCTCATAACCGGACCGGTCCTGGGAGACTGGGACTCTGGGGGCGCCCACACGATCCATTTCCCTCAACGCCCCGACCCGGACGGCTGGGGAGTACAGGCGACCACAGTGATGCTCGCCGACGACTGGCGTTGCTCCCAGGGCGGCCTCGTCGACGACGTCCACATCTGGTTCTCCTGGCAAGGCGACCTTGAGGGCACCGTCGACTCGGTCGGCCTCGCCATCTACGCCGATGACGCCAACGGCCCCCACAGCAAGCCGGGCGAGATCCTCTGGCTACACGGTGGAATAGACGAGGCCGACTACTTCGCAATACGCGAGTACGGCACCGGCGATCAGCGGTGGTACGGACCCGATACCGGCACGGTCAACCAGCACGACCACCAGACGGTCTGGCAGTTGAACATCACCAACATCGACGAGTTCTGCGGGACGTACGGCAACCCGTGGGGCTATGACGGGGCGTTCCGCCAGGAGGAAGGGCGCGTCTACTGGTTGAGTGTTGGCATGCTCGTTATGGGGATGGCCAGCTACGGCTGGGAGACGGCGGATGTAGGAGACTACGCGGCGCCCTGGACGGGAACGCACTTTGGCGGCGCCGCGGTCTATTGGGGCACGGACCCGAACACGGGGAAATCGGACTGGCTCGAACTGGCCGACCCGCTGAGCGGCGACTTGCTCGATCTGGCCTTCGTGATCGCGCCTGAGCCAACGACGCT
>CAYOGX010000121.1:0-8823 GCA_964403235.1 uncultured Planctomycetales bacterium
GGCATGTCCTTCAAGAGGCCGAAGGTCGTGAACGCGTCGTGCCCCAGCTCGCGGATGCGCGCCGTGTTCGCGCCGCGCAGCACGTTCGCCACGTGTCCCGCGCCGTAGGTGTGGCGGCAGTGCACGACGCACGACAGGATCTTCTGCGCGATCACCGTGGACCCGGGCACGGTCGGGATGCTGCCAAGACACAGGTCGCACGCGCCGCAGTCGTGGCGGTCCCACGCCTGGCCGAAGTAGGTCACGAGTTTCTGATGGCGGCAGGTCGCGCCGGTGCAGAAGCGGTACATCTCGGACAGGCGGTGGATCTGCTCCGCGCGATTCTCGGCGCTGGGGTCGTTCTTCTCGATGATGGTTTGCCAGAGGCGGAAATCAGCGCCCGAGTAGAACAGGAGGCATTCGGCGGGTTCGCCGTCGCGTCCCGCGCGGCCGGTCTCCTGCTGGTAGTGCTCGATCGACTTGGGCATGGCCGCGTGGATGACGTAGCGGATGTCGGCCCGGTCGATGCCCATGCCAAACGCGACGGTGGCGACGACGACGTCGACGCGCCCGGCCGCGAAGGCGTCCTGCGCCTGGGTTCGCTCGTCGTCGGTCATGCCCGCGTGGTAGCCGACCGCCCTGACGTCGGCGACGCGGAGCATGGCGGCCAGCTCATCGACGTCGGCGCGGCGGATGCAGTAGACGATGCCGGCCTTGCCGGGGCGATCGCGGATGGCGTTGAGCGCGTCGTGGAAACCACGTCCTCGGCGAACAAGCCGGTACGTCAGGTTCGGCCGGAAGAAATCACCGACCAGCATGGCCGGATCGCGCAGACCGAGCTGGGCGACGATGTCGTGGCGTACCCGGTGGGTCGCCGTGGCCGTGAACGCATGAACCGACGCGTCGCCGAACCGCTCCTTGAGCTGACCCAAACGGCGGTAGTCGCTGCGGAAATCGTGCCCCCAGTGGCTGATGCAGTGCGCCTCGTCGATGGCGAACGCGCCCACCCCGGACTGCGCGAGCACGTCGAAGAACCCGTCGCCGGCGAACCGCTCCGGTGCGACGAAGATGAGCTTGAACGCGCTGCGCCGGATACCGTCGATCACGAGTCGCCGGTCGGCCGGATCCAGGCTGCTGTTGAGAAACGCCGATTCGATCCCCCGCTGGATCAGCGCATCGACCTGATCCTTCATCAGGGCGATCAGCGGCGAGACCACGACCGTCGGCTTGTCTGCCAGCAGCGCCGGCGCCTGGTAGCACAGCGACTTGCCCCCGCCGGTCGGCAGGACCGCCAGCGCGTCGCGGCCCTGAAGGGCGGCGGTCATGGCCTCCAGTTGCAGCGGCCGGAACGTGTCGTACCCCCAGTGCTGCTTGACCACCGAGCGCAATCGATCTTCGGGCGGGTCCACGTTTTCACACCGGATGCGGATCGGTAGGGCCGGCATTGCCGGCCATCCAGCATACAGCGGCCGGCACAGCCGGCCCTACGCCTACACGTGCTCGGGCACGACGAAGGGCTTGCGGTAGTCGCGCGTCACGTACTTGTTGGCCTCGGCGGCGCCGTCACCGACGAACATCTCGGTCTTGGGATCGAACGAGAGCGTCCGACCGAGACGGTACGAGATGTTGGCCATATGGAACAGCACGGCCGACAGATGCCCCTCGAGGATGTCACAGTTGAGGTCCTCGACCTTTCGGGTGCGCATCGCGTTGATGAAGTTTTCGAAGTGGTTGGGCTCGCCTCGGCCGGGGAGCGGCGCGCTCTTGACGTCCGATTCGGCCTTGCCGCCGTACGCCTTTCCGCCAAACCCGAAGTTGGGTTTGGCCCCGGCCATGTACCCCTCCGAGCCGTAGAAGATGTTCCCGAGGATGCCCGGCTCGGCGTTGGTGTACCGATTGCGAACGTCGCAGACCATCATCGTGCCGTCGTCGTACGTCAGCGTGGCGACCTGCGTGTTGGGCGTCTCGGCCTGGTCCTTGTAGGTGTACCGCCCGCCCATGCTGGAGACCTTGACGGGCAGCGTCTTGCCGAGCCCCATACGGGCGATGTCCAAGAGGTGGATCCCGTTGTTGCCGATCTCGCCGTTGCCGAAGTTCCAGAACCAGTGCCAGTTGTAGTGGACGAGGTTCTCGTGATAGGGCTCGGTTTGGGCCGGGCCCAGCCACAGGTCGAAGTTGATGTGCTTGGGGGGCGTGGTCGGCTTCTTGAACCCGATCGATTCCCGCTGCCGGAACACCAGGGACCGGGTCATGTAGACGTCGCCGATGATGCCGGCGCGGATCTGCGCTGCCGCCTTGCGGATCTTCGGATCGCTTCGGTGCTGCTGGCCGACCTGCACGATCCGCTTGTATTTGCGTGTGGCCTCGACCATCTTTCGGCCCTCGCGGATGCACCACGAGACGGGTTTCTCGACGTAGACGTCCTTGCCGGCCTGGCAGGCCCAGACCGTCGCCAGCGGATGCCAGTGATTGGGCGTGGCGATGGAGATCGCGTCAATTGATTTGTCCTCGAGCAGCTTGCGGACGTCGACATGGGTGTCCGGTTTGGCGTTCCGCATTTTGGCCAGCGCAGCCGCCTTGGCCTCGAGGACGTGTTCGTCGATGTCGCACAGCGCGACCACGTCCACGCCTTTGCCCTTCAACCCCATGAGCTCCCTGGCGTGACCCCACCCCCGCCCGTTCATTCCCGTACAGGCGGTGCGGATCTTCTCGTTCGCGCCGGTTACACCATAGGCCGGCCCCGATGCCCTGCCGGCGACGGTGGCGGCCGCCGCCATCTGGGCGGACGTCCTGAGGAACCCTCGACGATTCACTGGCTTCATCACTCACCTCGCTCCGTGTGGTCGCCCGCTGCCGATTCCACGGTTACGTTCGGCTTGCGCGGGGGACGTATGAACATCCTCGCCAAGTCATCACTCGGACTTCTCACCAAAGCCCCTACCCTAGTCGTCCGCAAGCTCGCTTTCAACGCCGTTTCTGTGCCTTCACAACTCGTCCGAGATCTGTCACAGTGTCGGTCAGGCGAGATCCTATTGGCGAATCCGCCTGCGGCCTTCGGAACGATACACAAATGGGGAACAGCAATGACACGCAAAGCTCGACCGTCCTGCGGGCAACGACCTCGGTTTGCAGCAGTTGTGTTGACGTTCGTAGCGATCGTGCCGTGCTCGCGGGGCGATTGGGCACAAATGACGTCGGCGTCTTCGGCGGCGGTTCCTCCGACCGGCGCCGGGGCGGCCGGCCGGCCCCTCAACGTCATCGCCTACAACGTCCAGTTTCTGCCAGGATTGGGGCGTCTGCTCAACGAACGCAAGCATCCCGAGTACCGCGCTCGCACGATTGGACAGAAGCTGGCCGGCTACGACATCGTCGGACTGAACGAAACATTCGACGACGGACCCAGGAAGCTCCTTCTTGACCAACTCCGCCGTGCGTGGGGCAAGGATTTCAACATGATCATCAGCCCGAAGCCGTCGGATGGCCGTGTGAGTGGCGGATGCGCCATCGTCAGCCGGCTGCCGTTTCTCGAGACGCACAGCGCGATTTACACCAAGAGCAGCAGCCTCGAGCAATACGGCATCTGGGCGGACGGGCATGCCGCCAAGGGCCCGCTGCACGCGCGGATCTGGCGGGGCGGGACCGCGCCGAAGGACGACTTCGTCGACGTATTCGTGACGCACCTCGAGAGCAAGGACCGCGCCGCGAGGAACGTGCAGTACCAAGAGTTGGCCCGATTCGTCCGGACCCATAGCGATCCGAGACGTCCGGTGTTGATCATGGGCGACATGAACACGCGCGGCAATCCCGCTTCCCGGCGGGACCCCGACTCGCAATACCATGACATGATGTCGAGCTTGCGGCGTGGCCGGCCGGGCACGACCGTCGTGGACCTGTGGCTGGAACTCAACACCGGCGTCGGAGGGACGTCCAGCCAGGAGACCCCTGACGGTGGACGGCGGATCGACTACATCCTGCTCAGCAATCCGGGCGGGGGAACCAACCGTCTCCGACCTTTGGCCATGCGGGTAAATCGATTTCTTGATCCCCGCGTGATCGCGCTGTCCGACCATTCGGCCGTGGAGGCGGACTTGCTGTGGCAGCGCCGTTGACGGCAGCAGGGCCGGACTTCTTATCGGGCTGCGGCGCCAGGCTCGACCGTGCGGACTTCCGGTAATCCGCAGGCTGCCAAGCGACGGGGTCAAGAATCTGAGCGGGTTCTGAGGCATGTCGCTTGACCTGCCCCAAGTACGTGCATATGAATGTAACGATCTTTCCTTCAGGTGAGCCCGTCTTTGACCGAGGCGGGCATTTTTATGCGCCCGGCGCGGCCGTCCCCAGCCACGCGCCTTGGGACCGTCCAGCCAAGAGGGGCCGGGCTGCATGCGATGGTGGGATGCGGCGGCGGACTCGAAGCGGTGGGACGGGACGGACTCGTCATTCCATGGGGCGCCCGGTGGGTTCAGCTTGACCCACCGGCGTTGGGTGTTGCGGGAAGGCGCTAGCCGGCCGGACCTGCGGACGACGTTCCGGATGAGGGACGCCTCGACGCGTCGGTCCCGCCGAGCGTCTCGCCGGTCGGATCCTGCGGCGTACCGGCGAGCAACCTCTGTTTCATCAGCCGACCGACCTTGAACTTGACCGTCCGTTTGGCCGGCACGTTGACGCGTTCGAGCGTCTTGGGGTTCTGCGCAACGCGCTCGGCTCGCATTCGGCTCTCGAACACGCCGAAGTCGCGGAATTCCAAGCGATTACCCTTGCCCAGCTCGTCGATGAGCTCGTCGAGAAAGCTCTGGATAATCCGCTTGACCACGACGCGCTTACTGCCCGTCTTGTCGGCGATCCGGTCGATCAGCTCCTTCTTGGTGACTGTTGCCATCTGCACGCCCTTGAAAGCTAGGAAGTGAAACGATTTCCACTCGCCGCGGCGGAGCCCAGGCTCACACCTGTGTCTCGTGCGATTCAAGCATGACGGTACGGAGAGACTCCCAACCGGTGCAAGTGATACTAATGCAACGAGTTCCAGCCCGCAAGGCCCTTTTTTTCTTATCTTTTTTTGGTCTGCCTCAGCCCGGGGCCCCAGGCTTGGAGCGCCGATGGCGGGATCGCAACTCGGCTCGACGGGTGGGTCGGAGTGGCGACCTACCGTTCCTGCCACCCGACCTGGTAGTAGCGAGCGCTTCGGTAAAACTGGTGGTAGTCGTGCCAGCCGTAGCCCTGGTGGTCGTTCATGTAGGTGGTGTAGTAGAGGATCTCGCGGCCTTGCCGACGCCCCGATGTGCTGGGCCAGTCGCTCCTGGCGTTGAAGGCGGTGGCCGTCGGCTGACCGGGGATGCGGTCGAACAGGAGCGCGGGCTGTCGGCCCTCGATCCGGGAGGACGTATGGTCCTGGTAGTACGGGTTGGCCAGGTCTGTGGGTCCCCTCGCGTGCATGCGCTGACCACAGGCCGGCAGGACTGACAAGAGCACCAGCGGAATGACTGGACACAGACGCCGAGACATCCTTCCCATCTCCCAGGGCTTCCCTCCGGAAAACACCATTGAGACGGCTTGCAAGGCTTGTGCCGTGGTCGGGTCAGCGGTGGCGACGGGGGGAAGCGCCGCCAAGTTCTTGGCGAGCAGTACCTTGCGTTCTCGCCGGGCCGTCTGACGGGTCAGGCCAGGGGGTTCGGATTGTGCCGGCCGGTTTCGTTTGCTCAACATGACGGGTGCGGGCCTCACGGGTCGGACCTGGTAACACCTTGGGAACGAGTCCCTTGTGCATTCGTTTGCGGACAGCATCGTTGATGAGAAAAACAAACACTCAATTGTCCGATAACTGGCTTTGTCCCGGCTGCGGTCCGCCAATGAGCCCGTAGGACCAGGCCAGCAGCACGATCGGATGCCAGGTCGGCTTGCCGCCGGTCAGCTCCATCTGCATCTTGCAGGTGGCGCAGTCGGTCAGGCCGGCCTCGAGCCGATCGTCGCGAAGGGCTTCAGCCAGGCGGACACCGGCCGACATCGACGTGTCGAAGTGCTCGCGCTGGAAGCCATACGTGCCCGCCAGGCCGCAACAGCCGGCCTCGATCGGCTCGACCTTCAGTTCCGGGACCGAGGCCAGCAGCGTTACGCCGGGCCGGCCGATCTGCATCGCCCCGAGGTGGCAGGGCATGTGGTAGCCGACCGTCATCGGGATCGGCCTCAGGTCGGTCCGGAGGTCCCCGGCGTGGTGGAGGCCCAGCAGGTATTCGCAGACGTCCTGGGTGTGCTCGGCCACCAGACGGGCGTCGTCGTCGTCGAACAAGTCGAGGGCCTCTTGGCGCAGGGACAGGGTAGCGGTGGGCTCGGCGCTGACGATGGTGTAGCCGGCGCGGACGGCGTCGGCCAAGCTGGTGATGTTGCGGGTCATCCCCCTCCGGGCCGTCTCCAGGTCGCCGTAGCACATCGCCGGCATCTGGCAGCCCACCTGGTCGGGCACGATCACGCCGACTTGATTGTGGCGGAGCACGTCGATGATTGCCTGTGCCAGTTGGTGATCGTGGTAGTTGGCGTACAGGTCGAAGAAGACAGCCGCGCGGCCGACGGGTTTGCGTTCGGCGGGCATGCGTCGCAACGCACGCCGTGCACGGCGGACGAACGGGCCCCGCGCGAAAGGCGGCATCGGTCGGCGACGGTCGATGCCCGTGACGCGTTCGAACGCTGCGCGAAACCATCGCAGGCGCATCATCGGGTTGGCCAACGGGGCGGCGATCGAACCCAGCGCGCTCATCGTTTCGCTATGGGCCAGGAGCGATTCGGTGAAGGTCAGTCCCCGCCGGGCGGCGATCTGTGCCCGGGCCTCGAGCATCAGCTTGGGCACGTTGACGGCGGAGGGGCACTGAAGACGGCACGCCTTGCAGTTGATGCACGTGGCGACGGCCGACTTGAACGGGTCGGTGTACAGCAATGATTCGTCAAGCCGTCCCGTGATCCAGTGCCGCAGCATGTTGGCGTGGGCCCGTGGACCGGCGACCTCGTCGTGAGTGGCCCGGAAGATCGGACACATGGTCCCGGTTGCGTCGAGGCTGCGGCACAGGCCGTTCCCGTTGCAGCGCTCGATCTGGTCGATCAGCTCGTCGTCTCGCCAGACGAGCTGCGGTGTGACCAGGCGGTCCGGCAGGCGGCGATGCCGGCACCGCAGGTTCTTGCCCATCACGTCGGGCTCGTCGGTGATGATTTTTCCGGGGTTCATGATGCCGTTCGGGTCGAACAACCGCTTGACTTGGCGCATGACGTCGTACAGCGGGCCGTACTGCTGCCGGATGAACTCGGCGCGGACCAGCCCGTCACCGTGCTCGCCGCTGATCGTGCCGCCCAGCGACCACGCCAGCCGGAACGTCTCGACGGCGATCGATCGCATCTTGTCGACGTCGGCGGGGTCGTGCAGGTCGAGGTAAGGCCGCGTGTGGAGCTCGCCCCCGCCGGCGTGCCCGTACAGGGCGACCTCCGCCTGGTGCCGCGTCAAGATCTCGACGAGCCCGTCGATGTATTCCGCCAATCGGTTTGGTGGCACGGCGACGTCTTCGATGAAGGCTACCGGTTGGCGCACGCCGGGGCGACGGAACAACAACGGCATGGCGGCCTTGCGAGCGTTCCAGATCGTCCGCTGGCGCCCCGGGTCCAGGACCACGTCGGCCCCACTGGCCGAGTCGATCGCGCGGCGGGTCCGCTCGATCTTCTCGCGGACCTCGTCGAGATCGTCACCGTCATGCTCGACCAGCAGCGAGCCCGCCACCCCGGCGGGCAGGACCTTGCAGTAGTGGGGGTACGCCTGGCGGGCCAATTCGAGCAGCTTGTGGTCCATCATCTCACACGTTGCGGGTCGATGGGTCAGGATGACGGGCACCGCGCGGGTCATCACGTCCAGCGCGTCGAAGTTGAGCTGCAACAACCCACGAACCGCCGGACGATGGACCACGCCGAGCTTGGCCTCGGTGATCAGGCCGAGCGTCCCTTCGCTGCCGGCGATCAGCCGGCCGAGATGGACCTGGCCGTTCTGAACGACCTTGTTGACCGCGTAGCCGCTGCGGTTGCGCTCGACGAGGGGCATATGGCGGTCGATCAGATCGAGATTGGCCTCGACGAGCCGGTGGACGGCGTCGGCCAACCGGCCGATGCGATCCGAAGCGGCGGTTTCGGCCGGGCGGGGCGAGCACCGCACCGCCTCGCCGTCGGCCAACACCACCGTCAGCTCCTTCACGTATGCGTCCGCGTAACCGTACTTGATCGAACGGGCGCCGGTGGCGTTGTTACCGAGGACGCCACCGATGGTGGCCCTGTTGGCGCTGGACGGGTCGGGCCCGAACAACCGTCCGACCCGGTCCAGGGCGGCGTTGAGGCGCTCGAGCACCACACCGGGCTGGCAGCGGACCCAATTGTCGTCCAGGTCGGTTTGGATGGTGCGGTCGAGGTATCGCGAGAAGTCCAGGACGATGCCGGTGGTAAGCGACTCCCCTGCGAGCCCGCTGCCGCCGCCCCGACCGGCGATGGGCGTGCCGGTCTCTGCCGCGTAGCGGACGCAGGCGACCACGTCGTCGGTCGATTGCGGTAGGACCACGCAGGTGGGGCGGACCTGATAGATGCTCGCGTCGGTGGCATAGAGCGCGCGGGTCAGCGGATCGGCGTGGACCGGGCAGGCCAGCCGGTTGCGAAGATCGCGGGTCACCGTTTCGGGCGATCGGTTCATCTGGGATATCATAGGGGCAACACGGCCCCGATCAAAACGGGCTCGACCTGGTTCCGGCGGGGCCGTTGACGGGGCGTCACGTACGACCTACCATGTGGGGTTTACCAGGCGATTGGGACGTCAGGATCAGGCAGGGCGAACCG
>CAYOGX010000122.1:0-8802 GCA_964403235.1 uncultured Planctomycetales bacterium
CGAGTTGGACGGCTTTGCGGCTGATCGGTCGACCGAGGTGACGGGCGTCTACACCGCGAGCTTTCCGACGATCCCGCATCGGACGGACGTCGCGACAGGCCGGCTGGGTTGGCCCCATTACCCGTGGCAGCCGATCGACCTGAGCAGCGAAAACCACATCGCGACGCTGCTGGGCGAGAAGGGCTACGCGACGCAGCTCATCTGCGACTGCCCGCACTTGTACAAATCTCGCTTCGACCTCGCGTTCGATGCGGCCTTTCAGCACCGCGGGCAAGAGGGGGACAGGGCGCTGCTGCGCCTGAACGATCCGATTCGAAGCGTCATGCCGATGGACAAGACCCGGACGCGCCCACAGTACCGCGGCCATCCGCTCGTCGGCGTGCACCGTTGGCACAACCGCGGTCCGCGTTTCGAGTTCGAGACGTTCCCGGCCAAGACCGGCACGTCGGCCATTCGCTGGATGGAGGAGAACCACGCGAGCGGCCCGTTTTTCCTGTGGGTCGACTTCTTTGATCCGCACGAACCGTGGGACCCGCCGGAGTATCTCGTTCGGCGCTACGACCCCGACTACGACGGCACGCCCATGCTCCATCCCAACTACGGTCCGGCCGATGCCTACACGCCCGCGGAGCTGCATAACCTTCAGGCGCACTACAAGGCCGAGGCCGAGCTCGTCGACCGGTGGATCGGGCAGATCCTCCGGAAGATAGACGACCTGGCCCTGTGGGACGATTCCATCGTCGTCGTCACGAGCGATCACGGATTCTCCATCGGGGAGCACGAGCGCGCCGGCAAGTCCAACATCCACGATCAGGACGATCGCTACTGGCCGATCTACCCGGAGGTGGGTCATGTGCCGTTTCTCGTCGCCGGGCCGGGCATTCCGCGGGGACAGACGCTCGAGCTTCTGGCCCAACCGATGGACGTCCTTCCCACCCTCTGCGACGTCGCGGGCGTCACGGTCGATCCGCCCGAGCCGTTTCAAGGTCGATCCTTCGCCGACGCGCTGCGCGCCGGACGCGGCAGCCACCGTGACGTGGTGGTGAGCGGCTGTTTCACACGGTCGGCGAACGGCCGGCCTGTCCCCGCCAAGGCCGTTACGCCGTTTGTCGTCAGCTCAAGCTGGGGGTACGCGCCCGTAGGCGCCCGGGGCAGGCCGGAGCTCTACAACCTCGCCGCCGACCCGCTGGCAACCAGGGACCTCGCCGACGAGAACGGGAACGAAAACGTGATCCGCGAGATACACGAGCAGTTCCTGGCCTACCTGAGGCAGCACGACGCGCCGGCTGAAGCGATGGCGTGTTGGTGACCCGTTCCTGCGGCATCGTCGTGGCACGGCCATCTTGGCCGTGAGTCGCAGCGCAAGAACCCGCTGGCATGCCTGAAGCCCGCCGGCCCAGATCCCTACTGGCCCGAAGACGCGTCCTCCTCGCCCCGCTCAGCCGCCATCCGATCGCGTCGCGCCTCGATCCGTTTCTTGACGTCCTTACCCACCTCCACGATCTCCACCGGCGCCCGCCTCCGCCACGACACGCCTTGGTTCTGCCACGCTGGGCGTTCTGGCGTCCTGAGTCCCGGCCAGGGCAATCTGCCAACAGTGGCGTTGCCAACGGATATGTTGCCAAGTCCACCAGCAGCCAACCGCTCGCTTGCCAGGCGGCCAGTCCGTTCCTAAGGTGTTCGTATAGAATGACTTGCGGAATAGGGAGGGCACGGCGGGTCCTGGTGTGACCGGGGCGGTCACGGACCACGGCCGCCGTCCGATGGCCGTTTCAGCAGGGCAGCCCCACCCGGGACCCCGACCCCCGACCCCCGATCCCTCAGCTTAGCCCGCGAACTCGTGGAGGCGCTGCTTTTTCAGGGCGCGGTCGATGGCGGGGAGGAAGTAGTTTCGGGCGACGACCTCCCAGGTCATTCGGCTGGCGAGGTCGTAGCCGCTCTCGATGAGCTTGCCCTTGTCGGCCGGGGAGTTGGGCAGTCGCTTGAGCAGCTCCTCGGCCACGCGACGGGTGACGCGGTTCTCGACGGCGTCGCGGAACTTCCGGTCGATGGTCAAGAGGTTCTGGGCCGGCGGACGGGGCTTGGCGATCTCGGTGAAGTCGGCCACGATGACGTTCGGCGAGGGTTGCCCGCCGGTCGCGTCGTCGACGAACCCGGCGCACCCACACACGTTGCTGATCACGCACAGCCCGCCGACCGACAGGGCCTCGAGCTGCGCGATCCCGAACGGCTCGTAGGTGCTCAGGCCGAACTCCACGTCCGCCCCCTTGCGGATGTCCCAGAACTCCATCTGCTCGGGCATCCGCGAGCCGCACAGCGCCTGTTCCCAGCCGAACTGATTGACCAGGACGGCCTTGACGTTTCGCGACCGGGCGTTGAACCGTTGGACGGTGGCGTAGAAGATGGCTTCACCGGTGGACAGATCGGGCATGCCCTCGCGATGGGCGACCGGCCAGTCCCACCAGTCCTCCATGTCGTAAATGTCTTCGGGCCGGCGACGCGGCAGCTCGGTGTTCAGGAAGTAGCACACCCCCGTCTTGCCGGTCTGGCGGAAGGCCTCCTCGATGTGCTCGAGGACCCGGACGTCACGCCACAGCCCCTTGCTCGGCGCCAGGCGGGACACGTGCGTGAAGACGTAGTCGGGACGATAGCTGAGCAGGTTCTCGCAGTACTGGCAGAGACGTTGGCGGCTGGTCTCGGCCTCTTCGGGGGTGATCTGGAACGCGGGGATGCCGTTGTAGGACAGGTCGATGTCCACGGCATCGAAGTCGGGGTCGAGGAAGCGGAGCTCCTTGATGACGTAGTCGCCGACGGCCAGGATGTTGTCGCAGAACCGGCTGGCCTCGACCAGGGCGTGTTTGAAGTAGTGGTGCTGGTTGCCGAACATGTCTTCGAGGTAGAGTCCCTCGGCGGTGGCCTCGGCCATCACGTTGTAGAACATGGTGTCGTGCCCGGGATGCTCCTCGACGAGCTTGCGGACGGTGGCGACCTCGTGGGCGTAAAAGGCGGTTCGCAGACTTCCGTGGTTTCGCAGGATGGCCGCCAGCGCCGCCGGCATCCCCATGAACTCGTGGGCCACCAGCACGCACTCGCCCCCAGTTGGCAGGCCCAGCCCATAGATGGCCTCGACCGCCGGGCCGGCCAGCTTGACGTACTGGTCGTAGTCCCAGGCGTCCTCGTAGCGGTTCGACTCGATCCCGAAGTGCGTGAACAGGTCGGCCTTGAACTCGTTCAGCCGTCGGAAGTCCACGCGGTGCACGTCGATCAGGACGACCTCGGCGTGGGCTTTGAAGTTGGTCGCGTCCTCGTAGAACGCCCGTCGGCCGTAGACCACGTCCACCTTGAAGGCGCGCTGGATCTCCTGCCATATCGGGGCGGTCGGGTGGTTCACCAGCCCGTCGACCGACGAATAGAAGACCTCACCGTCCGGGCCGAGCCGGGACTGGCCCGACCCGTCCCGCGTGAAGAGCGGCCCGATCAGGACGGTCCGGTCGATCTGCTGGTTGTAGGCCTTGCTGGTAATCAGGCCCTGGAGGACGGCCCCGATCCCCCCCACCTTCTGGACCGCCTCGTGGGTCACGTGGACCAGCGTTCGCATGCCCGAATCGGTCGATGCCAACCCCGCTTCTCCTCAGGTGGCTCGCAGGCCCCTCCCCGCTATTGTACTTACACAAGAGATCGGCCCGCAACGGGTCCTTCTCCAGTCTGACCGAAGGGCCATGAAAATGAACGCCGCGCCTCGTCGCGAGGCGCGGCGTTCCGTAAAGTCATACTTCATAAATATTTACGGGGCTACACGCCGCTCGTTGTGGGAGGGCTTCAGTTCTTTTTCTTCGGGCCCCGCCCGGCCCGGGCCGGTCCCCTGTCCCTGCCCCCAGGGGGGCTGGGTCGGGCCTCGCCCTGCCCCGGCGGTGGAGGGACACCCAGTTCGCGGGCGTCCAGGACGCCGTCGCGATTCCCGTCGAGCTTCTTGAGCGAGTTAACGGCTCGGCCCAGTTCGTCCAGGTCGACCTGGCCGTCGCCGTTGACATCAAGGGCCCTGATGACAGGCGGAGGGCCCCCAGGCCGCCCCATCCCACGCCGGCCCATCCCAGGTCCTCGGCCCCGACCGCCACCTCCTCGGGCCCGAGGCGAGTCCGGGGGGCCGCGACGGCCCACTCGGGGGAGGAACGGCTCGAGATCGTCGGGCTTTGGCCGCGCCGGTGCCATCGTCGAGGGTCCCGCACCCGGGGGGTGCGGTGGCTTGATCCGGCCACGCGGCCGGTCGGGCTTGCCCGGCGGACGCCCCTGACCCCGACCCAGCGGGGAATGAGTCATGCCGTGTGATCGCAACCGATCCATCGCGCGCCGCACCGCACGTTCGACCTTGGCCTCGATCATCCGGTCCAACCCGCCCGCGAATCCCATCGGGCCCATCCCGGCACCGCGTCGCCCTCGTCCCATGGCCCCGGGTCCCCGCCCCAGGCCCATCGCGCACGGACCCCGCGCCCTTCCTCGCCATGCGCGACCACGGCCGGAGTCCATCGGGAACTGGCCAAAGCGTCCGCCCATCGCGCCGCCCCATCCGCCCCGTCCGTGTCGGCGCCCGCGAGCGCCCTTACCCGGACCGAAGCCCCTGCCGCCCATGGGGGCCCTGCCCGCATGTCTCTGCCGCTGGCCGCCCAGGATCCGTCGAACCACCTGCGGCATCTGCTGATGGAATTCCGTCCGATCAATCTGCCCATCGCCGTTGGCATCGAGGTACGTGAACCCCCGCTCGAGCAGGGCATCTCGATCCACCGCCCCCGGCCGGGGCGGTCCTTCTGCCAGCGCCACCGAGCCCCAAGCCAGGATGACCCCGGCCATCGTCAACGTCACACACTTGCACATGATCGTTTCTCCTTGCAGTTTGGCCCGCGAGCCCGCGCCCGCCAAGTCGGCCTATGTCGTGCCTGGTTCCCTAGACTACAACGCACCAGGAAGAAGGTTATTGCCCTCTGCGTCGTCCCAACTGGGATCCGTCAAGGTCGCGATGCCCCTTACCCATCGGGAACAAGGTAGGCGGTCTTGGCGATTCGGGCGCCCTTTTCGCCGTCGTGGTCTTGGGTCAGCTCGAGGGTGTGCTTGCCGGTCGACGGTGGGGTGAAGGCCCAGCGGTGGATCTGCTCGGGTCCGGATGGGACGGGCGTGGACGACAGTTCCTTGCCGGTCTGGTTGCGTAAGACCATTCGGCCGGTGGCCTGGCCTGCGCCCCAGATTCGGCCCATCCAGATGAAGGTGTGTGGCTTGCCGGCGCGGTCGGCAGCGACGTCGAACGCCCAGGCCACGCCCTTGCGGGATTTACCCTTGGGCTCCCAGTACTCCAGGCCGTTGTGTTTCTCGCGGTTGGGGTTCCATAGGCTCGGACTCGTGATGCCGTAGCCGCCGACCGCGGTGCCGTCGACCTTGAACCGGGCGTACCTGAACGGCACGTAGCGCGTTTCGGCCGATTGCGTGGCCTGACGGCGGAGGGCGTTGCGCTGGGCGGTTTGCAGGGCTGCGGCCACGCGGTCCTGTCGGCGGCGGAAATCGGCGCGCAGTCGCTCGGGCTGGGATGGATCTTGGGTGATCAGAAACACGTTCCCCGCGTCGATCCGGTCGATGGTCAGCTTGATCTGGTCTTTGACGGTCATGGCGATCGGCTCGATCCGGCCGTCGTCGACGCGGACGCAGGATTTCGGCTTCAGCCACGGGGGGCGGGGGGATTGCAGTCGCACGTGCTTGGCGGGCGTCTGTTCGAAAGCGCCGGCCTGGCTGGTGTAACAGTCGTTGACGACCACGATCACCATCGCCCCCGGGCCGGTCAGCAGCGTGGCGACCCACAGCTTGTCGGGTCGGTCCGATTCGATCCGCAGCGGGTGGGCCATCAGCAGCAGGTCGGCGATCAGGGCCAGCGAGCGATACGTGCGGCCCTGCTCGTGCCACAGGTCGGGGAATTCGTTGGTGCCATGCCCGATCCAGGTGGCCACCTTCTCGCTGCAATGGATGTAGCTGACCAGGCCGCGGGCGCCGCTGCCGACGGCGTACAACATCATCCGGCGCATCTCGTCGGCGAACGGCGGTCGGTTCCAACCGCGACCCTTTGCCTCTTCCCAGCCCGACTGGAACGTGAACACCAGCGGACGCGGCGCGCAGCCCGACCGGGCCGTCTGCACCACGTCGCGGACGAACGTCAGCGGCGCGCCGATCACGAGCGGGTACGCGTCGGTGTTGGTCACGTCGGCCACCAGGCCGTAGTGGAACCAGTTGGCCGGCTTGTACGTTAGATCGAGCGTCTGCCACAGGACGGTCTTGGGGTCGAGCCGGTACAGCCGCCGGGCGTGCTCGACCATCTGTTGGGCCTGATGGCCGATCCGCTCGTGGTGCGGTCGGTCCTTGACACCATAGTCGGCGCAGTCGGGCTCGTCGCGCTGGAGATACCCGGCGATGGCGGTGTGGCCGCGGACCTCCTCGGGCGGGTCGCCGTAGCCGATGTGGAACGCCCCGCGCATGTGCAGGCCGGCCAACCGGTCGAGACTGCCGCGCGACAGGCCGCCGAAACACACGTACGTGTTCAGGTCGTTGGCGGCATACGTCTCGAAGTTGTGGTGCCCATACGTCCCCAGCGGCACGTACCGCGGGGGGACACGAAAGACGTGTCCGGTCGACCGGCCCGTCGCATCGGTGACCTTGATGGCATGGAACGAACCGGCAGACCAGCCCGGCGGCAGGCGCAGCGCGATCGGGCACGTGCCGTCAAAGAAGCGTGGCGCCAAGATACGCGCAAGCTCCCCCGCGTGGCGTCCGTCGATCTCGATGCGCTTGATCTCGACGGGCGCGTCGGTCTGCTTGGTCACGTAGATCATGGCGTGATCTGGGCCGGGACCCATCCCGATCGTCTCGATGCGGAACCCGAGGGGCTTGACGGCCACATCGGCCACAACGGACTGACGCTCGCTAGCCATCAGTCGGACCTCGGCCGGTCCCTTGATCGGATTGCGCAACCGGATCGTCGCCTCCGCGATCCCGCGCGGCGGCATGGGATTCGGCTGGACGCGCCACCAGACGACCTGTCGCTTTTCGCGGAGTGCCTTTGTCGGCGCTTTGTTGAGCATCACGTCGCTGACCTCGGTCGGCCTGTCGGTGTGATTGCGGATCAGGACGTGTAACGAACCGGCCAGCGGATAGCCAGCGCCCGTCTTGGCCATTAGGGCCGGATTGCCCTCCTTCCACGCGATCTTCCTGGCCAGGTCCTGTCGCCAGAAGGCCGCGTCGACCTCGAGCGAGGGCCGCCACCGCGGGCGCGGGATGAACCGGTAGCTACCGTCCAGCGCGTAGAGACGCTTGTTGAACCGCCACGGTGCGTCGTCGTAGATCGAGCCGAGATGGCGCGGTAGGTTCTTGGAGTCGACCCGCCACATCTCCTGGATGATGATGAACGGGCCGGTGCCGGCGTAGGGCTGACAGAGGTTCAGTGCCACGAGCCCATGGCCGAGCTTGCGGCGATCGACGAGCGTCCTGCCATCCGCCCATGTCTTGCCGCCGTCCGTGCTGGCCCACACGACCAGGTCGCCGCCGTTGAAGGGCGTTGGCGGGTCCGTGATCCGAATGCCGAAGAGGCGGAACCGGCCCCGGCCGTCGGTGTGCAGCTCGAACGATCGCAGCCCCTCGAACCGTTCGACCGGGGGCCTCGTGGTCAGCCAGGTCTTCTTGCCTCCGTCCCAGGCGACGAAGCGGTAATCCTTGCGCTTCCAGTTCTCGTGGGCGAAGAAGCTGGGCACGCCGTCGCGCAAAGCCATGTCGAAGTTGAACCGCTGGTCGTCCTTGCCGGCGACGCGGCACCCGGCCTTGATGAGGGCCTGCTTGGTCGTCGCAGGCCCGAGGCCCGTGCCGTTCATCGCCACAAGCCGACGGCGTGCCGGGGCGTACAGGACGTGATAGACGTTCCAGAATCCCTTGCGCGACAGCTCCCACAGCCCCAGGTGGACACGGTCTGACCTTGCGTCATACAGGGCGTCGCGGATCTTGACCCAGCTCTGCCCGCCGTAGTCGAGGATCGCCTTTCCGGCGTCCCAGGTCTTGCCGCCGTCGGTGCCGTGGTGGACCTTCAGCGGTGAGCGCCTGCCCGCGCCGCCGAACCGATAGAACAGCAGGAGCTCGCCGCTGGCGGTCTCGATCGCGTAGGTGTACGTGGCCCGCGAACCGATCTCCCTACCCGTCTCCCACTGGCTGATGTCCTCAGGCGCGACGCTTCGGGCGTATTTCACGGGATGGTTGTGGCAGCCGTAGAACAGGTGAATCGTGCCGTCGCGGGTGATCAGGATGGCCGGGGCGTTGTGCCCATCGCGCGTGCGGCAGTCATCGACGCGAACGGGTCCCATCCACGCGTTCGTCTGGTGGTCGTACGCCACCACGCACGCGTCGAAGTTGTGGTCCATGTACGTCAGGTACGTCCGCCGGTGCCGTCCGGCGAAAAAGACCGGCCGGGGCTGATGGTCCCGCGCCAGCGTGCCACAGAGCGAGTCATCGACGACGTACGGTACCTGGTTGCTGGCTTGGGCAACGCCCACCAGACCGAACGTCGACAGCACCAGGGCGATGCCGCAGGTTGAGCGTCTGGCCTTCATAGCGATTCCTTTCGTTGCCAGGTGGTGCCGCGTTGTGTGGGGCATCTTAAGGTCGGTATACTGTGCGGCCATGTTAGGCCGTCAAGCCGCACCGCTCAAGGGGACACACGATGGGCATCCTGCTAGGCGTTGACGTCGGCACATCGGCGACGAAGGCACTGCTGTGCGACGGGAAGGG
>CAYOGX010000123.1:0-8146 GCA_964403235.1 uncultured Planctomycetales bacterium
TTCGGCCCCTTGATCGTCCACTTCTTGAAGACCTTGTTGCCGACAGGCACGACGGTGTCGAGGACGATGGGGGTTCCCTGGGTGTATCTGCGTTTGTCCCCGCCGTCGGGATGGGCCAGGTTCGGCTCGAGGTTGAGCGAGCTACAGTCCTTCATCTTGACGGTCAGCGTCCGGGAGACGTTGGTGAACAGCCCGATGCGGCCCTCAAAGTCACCAGCGCCAATATCACTGGGGAAGCCGCTCGTGTACTCCAGGTCGGCCCAGGCCGCAACCCCAGAGAATCCACCCGGCACCAGCGTGTACCACTCCAGGGGATCCGTACCACCGCTCCAATAGGTGCTCGAAAGCTCGCCCTCGAGCAGCCAGGTCCCGTCCCAGTCGTACTTGTCGCCCTGCCAGATCGCGCCCTTGAAGAACTTCCCGTTTGGGTCGCCCGGCTTGTTGGGGTGATTGGGGTCCAGCTCAAACTGCGCCAGCAACCAGAACCCCTCGCGCTCCCAGGTATTGATGTCCACGCCGTACCAGCTCGGATCGTCGTGGTTCGGGTCGCGCTTGTTATTCCCCTCGAGGTGAGGCAACCAGAGTGTGTCGTTCGGGTCGCTTGTATTCGGATCGCTCGAATTGACATCGCGAACGCCATTGGGGTCGATCCAGATACGTCTCAAGTTTCGCCAGTCGGTCCCCGCACCCGTCTGGAGGTTGGCATGGTGCGTTCCCCATTGATGTCCGTACCACCCCCATCCATGCTCGAAGGTGTCTTGGTAAGCGTCCGCATCCAAGTAATTGGGATCGTTGGGAAACTTGACCCATGGAGGTATTTTGTCATCGAAATCAATCTCGAAGACCAGCCCTGCCCATACTGCCAGGTTTCCATGGATCATGATGTTGGCCTTACCGCAGTCTCGATTCGGATCGTCCGGGCCCCAGATGTGACCGGGATAGATCATCCTGGCCAGGACGTAGTGAGATGTGGCGTCGTCGAAATAGGTCGTACTCGTGTTAGGATCCAAGTCTTGGTCGTCAACATACGCCGCCAGGAAGGCGTACAATCCCGTAAGGGGGTCGGGGGTGCCATACAGCCGCATGAGATTGCCCCCCGCCTGAGCGTTGACGATCTGGACCATGCTGCCGACGCCCGCCATCGGTGTGAACAAGCTCCAGTGCGGGTCGTCCATGTCCCACAGGTTGGGGTCGAACGGGGGCACGGGATCGATATGCACCCAGAACACGTTGTTGGGTGGGGTCGGATCGTTTTCCCAGAACAGCCCATCGCTGAAGTCATCGTACCAGTCTGCCACCGCCTGGGTCGGGGCCATGACGCACACGGCTACCGCCAAGCAGAACGCAAGCGCGCAACGCTCACTCATCATGTCCATCCTCCTCGTCGTATCACTCGCCTACACAGATCCATTCACGAAACCTGAATACTGCCCGTCGGATTGGGGCCGGAGAGAGCAACGCTCAGCATGCGGGACATGCCCTCCTCGTCTTTCCCCAGACAGACTCCTACTCCATGGTATCGTTCTGCCCGGCGGATTGCAAGCGCGAAAAAAAAACGGATTGATAACACAAAATCTTGGGGCCTTTGGGCTTAGGTGTCAAGACTAGGCGCGAACCGCTCCTGTATCCGGGCGAGGCGTCGAATGGGCCGTCACGTCGCATAACGTATTGAGGGCGTGAGTGTTGTGTCGTGGAAGGCGCAGGAGTTGCCCTGGGCCGGCGGGGGACATCACGCAGCCGTCTGTTGTTTCGGTTCGTGGCCGACTGTGGCTTCGTCCCAGGTCGCCCCCCGGCGGACGACTCGGTTCGCGTCGTTCCGTCAACGGGATGATCCCACCTGTCGACTATGCGATCAGCGCGAACCCCGCGGCCAGCGCGATACCGCTCAAGATCGCCCCCGCCACGACCTGGCGACGCCGATGCCGCCGGTTCCATTGGCGCCAGCTTTCAAAGACGACGGCCGGGATGGGTTCGACGATGGCGGCGGCTTCGACGGCGCGCGTTGGCGTCGAGCCGGGCGGATTCGCGAATGAAACCCGCGCACCGGCCGACAGCCACCGATCGAACTGGATCTCCTGGTCCCAGATCGCATCGAGCAGTGCAGTCAGGTCGACGAATACGACGCGTCCGACGCGCCGGTCGCAGACGGCCTCGTCGACGTCATCCACGTCGCGCGGGGCAAACCACTCTACGTCGGTCAGGTTCTGGGATCGCAGATACGCGGCCATTGCGGTGGCGTGCTCGCCGTCCTCCTCGCAAACGACGGCCACGCTAACCGGCTTAGCGTCATCGTTCATGGCTAACCTCCGTAGGACATCCCCATGGCGATCGTCAGCAGGGCCAACGCCAAGATCCCAACGGCCCCCGCGTAGGGAAAGATGCTCGCCCCAACCAGCCAGCCCGGACCGATGTACCGCACGAACGGGCGCGTCCCCAGCGTCAGGAAGATGCCCCCCGCGTGCAGTCCGATCGGCAGCCACAACGTTCGGGTCCACACGAATGTCGCGCACAGCAGTCCGCTCATCGCCAGGTGTCCGGCAAGGGTCCAATACCGCTTGACCCGACGAACGTAGTGCGCCGCGGCGAACAGCACCGTGGCGATCATCACGGCCGGTACCGGCTCCAGCGATTCGAGCAGGTCGGCCAGGAGCACGCCTCGAAACAGCAGCTCCTCGGCGAGCGCGCCGAACGCGGCCGACAGGGGCACCGCCGCCAACCGGCGCGCGAGTCGCCCTGCCCCGTGCCGGACCCGGAACCGCACGTTGTCCGTCGCCAACCACGCCAGGTACATCAACGCCAGGTAGAACACCGCGATCGAAAACCCCTTCAGACACGCCGACGCGCGGTGGTCCAACGGCAGCAGGCGGGCGTAGTAGGCCAGGACGTCCTGACCGCGAGCCAACGGGTAGGCGACCACAACCCCCGCGATCGACAGATTGGTCACCACCCGGCTCGCCTGCCGTATTCCCTTGGACATGCCTTCGGAGCTGAGCCGCAGCCGCACGGGCTGGGCGGTCAGCAGCAGGATGGCGGATTGCCCGACCCACATCAGTGCCCCCGCCGCCACGAGCAGTCCGATCGCGAGCATCGAGGTCATCCCTCTCCCTGGCTGGGTGACGCGGTGGTGCGTCCGTCCGCTGGGGCATCGAGCACCCGCACGTACCGGGGGTCGTCATGGAACACGCGCGTCCAGCGCTTGTCCCCCCAGAAGAACCACGACGGCGCGTGGGCCCGCAGGAACGCCTCGAGGCCGTCGGCGAACCACTGGACCCGTTCAGCGACGGCGGCTTCCTTCGATGCGCGGGATCGGCCTTTGACCTGCCCTGTGAATGGCCCTCGAAACGTCAGGCAGTTGGCGCGGCCTGCGGCTTTGGCGCTCACCATCATCAGCGGCGCGCCGGTCATGACCGACAGCACGGCGGCGCCGCTCGGCAGATGGACCTGGCGATCAAACAGCCGGACCGGCTGGCCTTCGGTGCGCTTCCGGGCCATGTCGACGGCGATCATTATGGCGCGTCCCTCGGCCAACACCTCCGCCATCTTCGCCAACCGGCTCCCCCGTTGCCCCGGCTGCGAAGACAGTGCTACGTGCCCGATGGCCGTCGCGCGCCACCACTGCGCCTTTATTCGACGCCGACGCGCGTCCTTCGAGTATCGCGCAAGGACGGTCGTCGGCACGACCTGGTTCACCCGCGCCAACACCAGCGGCACGGTGGCGATGTGCATCGACATCACGACCACGCCCTTACCCTCGGACGCAGCCTCCTTGAGGAGCTCAACGGAGTCATCAAGCTGAACCCGTTGCTCCACGACCCGCGCCAGTTCGGCGGGCATGGGTCTCGCCGAGCCGCTCGCACGCGCCCCGCCGTGACGAAACACGTGCATCCAGCCGGTCAAGTGACCCGCCGCCTGACGGAAGTACTCGCGATGTCTGTCGGGCGTGTAGAGACCGACCGCGCGCATGTTTTCGGCCACGTTTCGGCTGACCACCGGCATCCGCGGCCCGCACCACGCCAGCGCCGCCTCCGCGACGTCGACAACGTCCGGGTCCAGCAACGGCGCACACGCGACGGCTGCATCTGAAATCTGCGCCGTCACCCACCGTCGAACCGTTCGCGTCAAACGCATACGCCATCGCCCTGCTACAACGCGTTACTTCTTCTTCGGCACCTTGGTGATGTCGGCCGATCGGGCGGCGCGGTCGGGCAGCTCGGGAAACGGGTTGTGGGGTTCTTGCTGGTACCAGTAGGCCACGCTGCACCAGTCGTCGGCCCGTTCGCACAGGCCCTTGCCTTTCCACCCGATTTGCTGGATCGTCACCTTCAGGCTCCTGCGGTAACGGATCGGGTCGAGGACGTGCCAACGGTACATGCCGATCAGCCCGTGCGGGTACTCGGCCGAGTTGTGGTAGTGATACAACGGGCAGCCGTGATACGGCGTCTGATACAGGCCCATGCCGTAGCCGGTGCACAGGTAGTCCTCCGTGCCCGTGCCGCAGATCGTGGGGAACTCGGTGTCGCCGTCCATGTAGAACTTGATCTCGCCCTCACCCCACCAGTTGCCCTCGAGCGGGCGGATGCCGATGACGGTGCCGACGTACATGCCCGGCCCGCTGACGTTGTCAACGATGACGAAGTCCTCCAACGTCGTGGTGGGGTTTTGGCGCCGAAACTGGGCATGGAACCGCCCGACGTTCTGTGCGAACGACGGCATCAGCTCGTAGTCGATCTGAAAGTAGATCGCGCCGAGCTTCTTGCCGGTGTCGTTCTGGATGGTGACCTTGGCGTGCTTGCTGAACGGCATGGGGAAGAAACAGTTGAAGCCTCGCGCCCGCGGCATCGTGGTCCAGGCGGAGCTCAGCTCGACCGCGTGTCCGTGCGCCAGGCCGAAGAAGTCGCCCAACGGCACCTCGACCGACGGGATTTTCTCGCCGTCCCAGTACATCCGGAGGATCAGGTTGCGGAGCGCCTTCGGCTCGCGCGACGAGACGGTCATCCAGATGTGCCGGATCACGCCGCAGCCGTCGATGTCCATCAGCGTGACGGTGGCGCCTTCGGCGATGTCGCGGACGGCGGGGGAGCCCTTCCGGCCGCCGCCGGCCTTTCCGCCCGCGCCCGGCGCACCCGTGCGGTTCTCCCAACTGATCGATCGGCTGACCCCGTCGGTCAGAACGGGCAGGTCGCCTTGGGGCGTCTGGGCGGGGCACGGTGCCGGGTCGGCCAGACCCAGACCGATCAATGTCGCCCCTGCGAACAGGATCCCCCAATTTGCTGCGCGCCACATGTCGGTTCTCCTACCGTGTCGTGCCACGATACGCCTCCTGATTCACATACCCCCACGGCCAGACAACGCCTCGTTCCTCGGCGTTGCTTGACCGTGCCGTCGGGTCGAGGGCACTTAATCCTGTCGGACGAACTTCTGCACCCGCTTTCCGGCGACGTCACCGAGGTAGACGTTGCCCACAGAATCGACGGCGATGCCGTGAACGATGTTGACCTGGCCGGGCTTCATTTTGCCCTCGACGCCCAGCGGCACCGTCCAGAGCTGACGGACCTTCCCGTCGGGATCGAACCGCATGAAGAGCTGATCCTTGGGCGGGCCGCCGAACCCGCCCTCCTTGGGCCAGCGCATTGGTGACGAGCCGCAGATCCAGATCTCGTCGGACTTGGTGATGTGGATCCCCCACGGAACGAGCAGGTTTCGCCACTCGGCCAGGCACTTGCCAGCCTGGTTGAAGACCTGAACGCGTGCGTTGTTGCGATCGCAGACGTACAGCCGCCCGCGCGAATCGAGTTCGATGGCGTGGGCGATGCTGAACTCGCCCGGGCGGCTGCCCAGCTTTCCCCAGGCCTTGATGAACTTGCCGTTCGCATCGAAGTGCACGACCCGGGCGTTACCATATCCGTCGCTGACGAAGACGTCGCCCGACGGCGTGACGGCGATGTCGGTGGGCAGATAGAAGTGCTTCTCATCGCAGCCGGGTTCGCCCTCGGTGCCGAGCGTGAGCAGCAGTTTGCCTGTCGGGGTGAACTTGCGCACGGTGTGGGTGTCCAGGTCCGGCACCCACACGTTGCCCTTGGGGTCGATCGCGATGAAATGGGCCGACTTGAGCACGTCCTGGCCCCAGCCGCGGACGTAGCGACCGTTCGTGTCGTAGACCTGCACGGGCGGGACGCCCCGCGTGTAGAGGTAGACCTGATCGTGCGCGTCAACGGTCACGCCGGTCATGGCCCCCCACGTCACGTTCTTGGGCCGTTGGGGCCACTTCGGATCGACCGCATAGCCCACCGCCATATCCACCCGCGGATACGTGGGTTCGGCTGCACTCAGTGCTCGAACGCCAAGCCAGGCAACCAACCCGACGACGGCAACGGCCGTCAGTCTCAACGAACCCGGGCTCGAATTCAGGACGCGACTTGTCATAGCACCACCTCCTTAGATATCAGGCATCGGCGTCGACGTCTCGGTGAGGTATTGTGAGGAATTGCGTTTGCGAAGCAAGGCTAGGGGCGTCGATTTCCTCGGCGCCGAGGCGTCGCCAGTTTCCTTCGAGGATTCCGCGCTGAAGGGCCTCGGCCAGTTGGGCCAGCTTGGGTAAGCGATGGTGCCGCACGTGGACTGCCAAGAGCGGGGAGAGTCAGCCCCACCGGATGCGCTGGACGCACCCCCTGGCCGACCCTTACAATGAGTCGTATGGGCGCGGTGGTTTGTTGGACCCACCTTGCGCGGGCTCGGGTCTGAGGGCCCGACCTACCGTTGCGGCTGCTCGATCCGACAAGCGGGCGGGAACGAGGAGGCTGCAAGATGGCCAAGGTGTCTGTGATCATACCGGCGGCGGGCTCGGGCAAGCGCTTCGGCGGCAAGCAGAGCAAGATCTTCGCCAAGATCAACGACAGTCCCCTGTTCATCAAATCGATCGAGCTTTTCGTGAATCGCGAGGACGTCTGTCAGGTGGTCCTGGCGGTGGGTTCGGCTGATATGGAGCAGCTCAAGGGCAAATACGGTGCGCACCTGGGGCTGATGGGGGTCAAGGTCGTTGAGGGCGGGGCGGAGCGGTTCGAGACGGTCGGCAAGGCGCTCGAGGCCGTCGACGACGAGGCCGACCTGATCGCCGTCCACGACGCGGTTCGGCCCTGTGTGTCGCAGCTCTGGATCGACAAGGTCTTCGCCAAGGCGGAGGAAACCGGGGCAGCGATCCTGGCCTGTCCGCTCCGCGGCACGCTCAAGCGGGCGGACGAGGCCGGTCAGATCACCGAGACGGTCAGCCGGTCGGATCTATGGGAGGCCCAGACGCCGCAGGTGTTTGCCCGGAAGCTCCTGATCGACGCCTACGCCGTGATCGACCAGGTCCCCGAGCCCATCACCGACGATGCCCAGGTCGTCGAGGCCGCCGGCCAGCCGGTGACGATCGTCGAGGGCGATCCCCGGAACATCAAGATCACCACGTCGGGTGACATGGCCCTGGCGGCGGTGCTGATCAAGTCGCTGCCGAAGCCCAAGCTCGCCCGGCCGCGCGGACCGTTTGAGGAGGCCCAGTGGTAGTCGTGTCTTCGCGGGGGGCACGGCCAGACCTGTTGGCTCCGGCCGGTCATCGACGTTACCCAAACCCGTTTAGCGAGGGAATCCCATGTTGCAGTTGCGTCAGCAGATCGCTTGTATCGTCGTCAGCTTGACACTACTGATGTCGGGCGTGTGTGTTGCGGCCCCGGTGGCACTCGTCCAAGGGGGACGCTGTTCGCATCAGATTGTCCTGCACGCGGATGCCAGCCCATCTGAGACGTTCGCCGCCCAAGAGCTGCAAGCCCACTTCAAGGCGTGCACGGGGGTTGAGCTGCCCGTTGTGGAGGGGGCACCGGCATCGGACGCGCCCCTGATCGTGCTGGGTTGTGGCGAGGTGGCCAAGAAGCTCAGCGTGGACCCGACGGCCGAGCAGCTTGGCGAGCAGGGGTTCGTGCTGCGAACCGTCCGGCCGCACGTCGTCATCGCCGGCACGCGACAGGCCGGCACGCTCTACGGCGTGCATCGGTTCCTGGAGGATCACCTCGGCGTCCGCTGGTACGCGCCGCGCGTGACCAAGACCCCGGCGGTCAAGGACTTGACGATTTCCTCGGTCAATCGCATGGTCAAGCCAGCGTTCTTGATGCGC
>CAYOGX010000123.1:8156-8789 GCA_964403235.1 uncultured Planctomycetales bacterium
CCGGCGGGCGGCGCGGCGGGGCCTTGACATCCATGGTAATGCGAATATAATGTCACGGCCGTCGAGAGGATGACGTTCGATGCCTGGTCTTTCCAAGGTCATGTCCATGTCGGAGGCGGTCAATCGCCTGGTCAAGCCCGCGTTCTTGATGCGCAGCACGTCCTATGCGTGGCCCGGGCATAACGCGGTCTTCATGGCGCGCAAGGGCCACAACAGGACCGGTCAAGGCCCCGATCACGCTCAGGGCATCGGGTACGCCTTCGACGGCACCTGCCACAGCTACTTCCGGTACGTCAGCCCGCGCGAGTTCTTCAAGACGCATCCCGAGTACTTTTCCGAGATCGGCGGCGTCCGCGTCGGCACCGAGACGCAGCTCTGCCTGACGAACCCGGACGTCCTGCGGATCGTCACCGAGCGGATCCTGGCCCGGATGAAAGACAGGCCGGACATGCGCCAGTACAACTTCTCGCAGATGGACTATTACAAGTACTGCGAATGCGCGACGTGCCGTGCCATGAACGAGAAATACAGCACGCTCGGCGGGACCCAGTACTGGTTCGTCAATGAGCTGGCGAAGCGGACCTCGAAGGTCTACCCCGACAAGCTGATCGGCACGTTGGCGTACATGTACAC
>CAYOGX010000124.1:0-8784 GCA_964403235.1 uncultured Planctomycetales bacterium
GGACGTTCACCATCTATGAGGAAGGGTGGAACTACGGCTTCCCGCAGGAGATGGCCCACTTCGTGGAATGCATCCGTGACGACAAGCAGCCCCTGGTCACCGGCGAGGACGGCCGGGCCACGCTGGAGGCCATCTTCGCCGCCTACGAGTCCGCCGGCACGGGTCGAAGGGTCCCGTTGCCCTTCAAGACCGACGCCCAGCGCCCCATCGACCTGTGGCTGCGAGGCTGATCCCTCTCGTTACAACCGATGCGTCTTGACGACCGCGTCGCGGATCTTGGGGTCCAGGCGGGCGAAGTTCTCGAGATAATCGACGCGTTCCTTGTTGAGGGCCTTGACCAGGGCCTCCCGCTGCTCGGCGTCGTAGACCTCGCGCGGGTCGAATGGGTGCATGTCGAAATCGTTGCCCTTCTCGTCGGTGACGCCGCCGGCGACGAAACGGGTGCCGTAATCGGGGTCGTCGGCCCAGATGGCCTCATTGCGGAAGACCGCCAGCGTGATGTGCCCGATGCCGTTCTTCCAGGGACGAACGGCGGGACGCTTCGGGTTGAGCGGGTCGCCCGGCGTGGGGATCTGACCCACCCCGCCGGTGTTCATCAGGAACGACCGGACCTTGTCGTGGTATCGGTTGATGAACTCGAAGAACAGGTTGCCCTCTTCGTCCGGGTCACCCACGGTGAAGGGGTTGGTGCCGACGACGCGGAGCGATTTGCCCACCTTGGTCGGATCGCCCGCGGGCGTCTCGATCGATTCACCTAGCATGAAGTAGGCGGCCGACAGCTCGGGCCGCAACTCCTGCATGATGGGCGCCACGGTGTTCCGCCGCGTGTTGAAGATGACGTAGACCGCGTCGAGCTCGTCCAACGGCGGTAGGTCGATCGACTCGAACCGCCGGCCGCGTGGCAGGGCACGCAGCGGCAGGATGCCTCGCCCGTTCGCGCACAGGTCCTCCTCCAGATAGAGGATCTCGCCTTGGCGGTCCTGATAGAGGTTCTGGGCGACGAAGTCGGACGACTGCGTGGCCGGCCGGAGCAACAGGTCGTCTTCGTCCAGGTCGGTCTTGAGGAACAGGGCCTGCTCGGTCCGCAGGATCCGTCCGTCCTTGATGCGCAGCCCGACGAAGTCGTCCTGCACGATCAGTGACCTCTCGTCCTCCCGATCAAGGTAGTGCGTGTGGCCGATGTTGGTGGTCTTGCCCGTGGCGCTGAGGCCAAGTATGCGGAGATTGCCAAAGCTGCGGCTACGACCTCACCGGCAACGTCAGTGGCGTGTGCCCGGAATGTGGGGAGCGGATCTGAGCGCAGATCCACCGAACAAGGGAAAGCAGCGAACGAAGACTGGAGGCGGGGGAAACGGAACCCCCGCCCCAACCTGTCTCTGCCGGGCCAGCCCTACGCTTCGGGCATGGCTTCCGGGGAGGCCTCGTCGCCGAACTGCTTCTGGGCTTCAAGCAGGCGTTCGCGTTGGGCGGCCAGGACCTCAAACACCTCGTCCGGCGCATCGTCAACCTTCTCTCGATGGAACGTCTCGACCCGGTCCATCTTGGCCAGGTTCTCTTTGATGCGAATGGTGAACTGCTTGACGTAGGCCTCCCTCCAGTACTGCTTACCCGTCACCTCGTGGAAGAGCCGCTGGAGGTCTTCATAGCAGGGAATCAGACCGGTGGGCGTCAGCAGCGCCCCGGCCTCACCGTGCACGCGGAGCTCCATCCACTTGACCCACACATGCTTGTCGCGCATGCCGTTCACGAACGCGCCGTCCTTGTCTCGCAGGAAGTAGTTAACCCCGAAGACCAGCGGGGGCTTCTTGACCTTCTTTCCAAAGTCCAGGTTGTTCTGTATGTACTTGCCCAGGGGGATGGCCACGAAGTCCTGAATGCTCATCAGGTTGATCTCGGGTACGCCCTCCTTACCGATCGTGGCGAACGTCGTCTCGGTCTCCAGCGAGGCGCCGTAGGCGACGATTCCGTGCTCCCAACTGAAGGCTTCCTGACAGGGAACATAGGCCCTGGAATCGCGGCCGCCGTACATGATCCCGGCGAGCTCGACCCCCTTGGGGTTGTCCAGCTCCGGATCGCAGTTCGCCAAAGACTTCAGGGTCATGGCGTAGCGGGCGTTCTTGTGGGCACACGCTATTTCCGCGCCATTTGCATCCTTCTTTCCCTTGTGCCAGGCGCCAGAGAAGTTCTCGCCATCCTCTGGAGGGTCCATACCCATACCCAGCCAGTAGGGCTTATCGTCCTTGACCAACACATTCGAGAAGATCACCTCGCCGGGACCGTGCAGCGCGTCCCAGATGACCGGATCGTCCTTGGGGTTGACGTTCTGGATGATGCCGAAGATGCCCGATTCGGCGTTGACGGCCATGCAACGCCCATTGACCTCATGGAAGAACGCTATGTCGTCGCCAAGGATGGATTCGCCAGGGAGCATCGCCGTCGACGTCTTTCCACAGGCGCTCGGGAACGCGCCGGCAAGATAGGTCTTCCGCCCGTTGGGCCCGTACACACCCATCAAGAACATGTGCTCGGCAAGCCATCCTTTGCGATCTGCCTCACGGATCGTCAAGCGAAGGGCCAACTTCTTGAGCCCGACCGTATTGCCCGCGTATTGCGTGTTGACGCTGTACACGGTATCCGTGGTGTGGTCGATGTAGATGCGCTTCTTGTCGGGTTCAGCGCTGGTCATCCTATCATCGACTTTCCCGGCCGAATGCAGCGTGGCGAAGAACTTCGCCTCGGCACTTAACCGCTTGAACTCCTCGTATCCTGTGCGATACAGCAGATTCAAGCTATGGGACACATAGAAGGAGTCGGTGCACTCGACGCAGGGGATTCTGAAACCCGAATCGTTGGGGCCCAGCGTCATGAAGCGAACCGCCATGGTTCGGCCCTTCATCGCGCCCTTGAGAAGACCGCGCACTTCCGCCAGACCCGCTTCCCGCTCCACTTGGTTAAGCGCTTGGCTCAGCGTATCGGTCTCCGGAACCAGGTACTTGGTGACCTCTCGGTCACGGCCCTGGTCCTGCATCCCATCGAAGTGGATCGTGTGTCCCTCTGTCGCCAGTGGCTTCTCCTCGGCGAGCTCGAGCGCCATCTTTCGCGTATAGTCAATATCCTCGGGCGAATCCGTGCTGACCCATACAGCGTCCGGGTCACAGAGCTCGACCGCGTCGGCCACGAATGCGTGGAGCCGAGGATTGTCGACTGCTGCCAGCCTCTCGATACTCTCGCTGTCCAGCCTTGATTTGAGCAGTTCCCAATGATGGCTTGGCATGTTTGGCTCCTTGTTTCGGTTTCCGCGTGATTCCCACCCGCGCGGTTCATGGCCTTGTCTGCTTGGTTTCGGCTTTCCCGAAAGAGAGGACCAGAATGGCGTCGCCCGCAGCTGGGTCGACGCTGATCCGTGAGTGTTGCACCGTGCACCCCGTGATTGCCGTCATGGATCTCTACAGCTCCGTACCACTGCAGTCAACTGATCTGGGAAATGCGAGCTTGTTATCCCAGTTATAGCCGCCGTAGATGTTCCGGTGACCAAGCGACTCGGCGAATCGGCCCAGCGCCGGCCCCCACGTGGCGTGAGCGCTCAATCAGTTCGTCGACTTTTCGGCGATTCGCTGTCCATCGAACGGTATCGTCATGGTCAAGACTCCCTGTGAAAAAGGCGGGGTAGTTTAGCCGATCGAGCCGAGGTCTGCCAGCCCCTCCCCGAGAAAAAGCCCCTTTGAGCTTAGGCGCCGAGCGGTTACCATAATGGGTCGCTCGCCTGGTTAGGCGCCGGGGTATACCGGAGAGGGGTCTGCGTTGGCTAGATTCGTTCCGGCCGTTGCGGCGGCCGTGGTGTATATGCTGTTTGATACCGAGGCGGCTCTCGCCTGGGGACCGGCCACGCATGTGCGCCTGGCCTGCGACTTGCTGTTGGGCGTGGACGCCTTACCCGCCGGCCTGGCGGCCTTGCTGAGCAAGTTCGCCGTCGACTTCATCTACGGCAACATCGCCGCGGACGTCGTCTTCGTCAAGCGGCTCAGCGAGGTCAAGCAGTTTTGCCATCACTGGACCTCGGGCTTCGACCTGCTCGAGGCCGCTCAGGACGATCCTGGCCGGGCCTTCGCCTACGGGTACCTGGCCCACCTGGCGTGTGACACGGTCGCCCACAACAAGTTCGTCCCGCGGCAGGTGACGGTGACGGGCACGACGCGGTCGTTCGGCCATTTCTATTGGGAGCTCCGGGCGGACGCCGGCGTCGAGCCGTTGTATTGGCGCCGCCTCCGTCAGACGATCTGCGCGCGGTTTCCCGAGCACGACGAGCTTATGTCCCGCCAGCTCGACCGGGGGTTCCTGCCGTTCCGCATCAACCGCCGGTTGTTCAACCGCGTCAACCGGCTCCACAGCGAGCGATGGTGGTACCAGACGGTCCGCATGTGGGATCGGGTGACCCGGTGGGAGTTGAGCGGCCAGCTGCTGAGGCACTACCGTCAGGAGGCGGTCGACTGTGCGCTTGATGTCCTCAACCAGGGGCGGGACTGCTCGTTGCTGCACGTCGATCCGAGCGGCAACTTGGCGCTGCGCTATACCAAGGACGCCCGCCGTTACCTTCGCCGCATGCGCCGCGCCGGCCTGCTGTTGCCGCACGTGATGGCCGAAATGACCCACCCCCACGAGCCCAACGGATCGACCGGACCGCTGGCAGGGCAACCCTACCCCAGCCCGCTCCCACAACCGATGCACATTGGCTGAGAGGGCACGCGTCCCCAAGCGCGACATCCGATCCGGCGGGCCCGGGGGCCACCGGCCGAAAAACCCCGCATTGCCCGTTGCCTATTCGGCCCCGATCACTTAGAACATGACCGCAAACCAGGACCCATCGATGGGCAAGGACATGCGCGCGCGTGCAACGTCAATGTGGGTCGCGACGCTGGGCGTGGTTCTCCTGGCGGCTTCCGGCTGCGGAGAACCCGAACCAGGCGCCACCACCCGACCGAGAGGGGCGACACCGGCCACGAGGCCGTCGGGCGACCGACAGGTCTCCTCGGTCGTCGCGCCGGATGACCGCCCTTGGCATCCGGGCCGAGGACGGTTGAGCGAAGAGGTCTGTCGCCGTCACGGGCTGGTCGCGTCCTCGCTTCGAAGGAGCGGCCTGGGTGAGACGGTCTTGTGGGAGACGTTCACCAACGCCAAAGGAGCGACCGTGCCCGGGTGGCGTCGGGTGGGCGAACCGGGCGTGGCGGTCAGGGCCGATCCGGTTCAAGGCAAGTGGATTCAGCTCACCGCCCCGAAGCGCGGCAGCCGGTGCGGGCTGGTCCACGAGCTCCCCGCCAACGACATGGCGGGCCAGGTGGTCCGACTGCAAATCAAGGCGCTCCAGTTAGGCGCCGCCGGCGCACGGCCAGCGGACCTGCCCAAGGTGCAACTGGAATGGACCGAGAAGGGCGGCAAGACCGGAACCGCCCCGCTACGATTGCAGACCCGTCCCTCACCGGGCTGGGAGGCCTGTGAGACGCTCACCGCGATCCCGGAGGGCGTTAAGGACGTCAAGGTCTCGCTCATCGCGCGAGGCACCTCGGCCGCGGGCGGTCTCGACGACGTCCTGGTCGAGCGAATCAAGCCCCTGGCCGTGGCTCGCGTCGCAGGCACCGTCGGACAGCGGGACAACCTGATCGACGGGGGCGACTTCGAGGTCGGGCAGCGGAACTTCAGCGTCTACGGCGCTCGTCGGGTGCCCGGGCGTCCCAACCTCTGGGCGTGTCCGATCGCCTGGGCCATCGACGACACCGTCGCCGCGGGCGGAAAACGATCGCTCCGCGTCCCGTTGGTGCAGGAGGAGTTTCGCGTCGCCTTCGGCTGGGTCCGCGTGGTGCCCGGCAAGGACTACGTCGTCTCACTGTTTGCCCGCTCGAACACGAAGGTGGTCCTGCGGATCGGCGTGGTCGAGTACCCGGGCGTGTTCCGCTTTGACTACTTCACGATCGATCAGCAGTTCAGGCGGGTGGCCCTGAAGGTCAAGCTCGAACCGAACATTCCTTGGTCGGCGATGGCGGTGGTCGTGCGACCGTCCGATCGGCCGGCGGACGCCTACGCCAAGGACCCCTCTCACGTCCTCTGGCTCGATCGCGTCAGCCTGACGCAGGGTGATCCCAAGACACGCTACGACCCGCCCGCGCCGGTGGAGGTGGGTATCGTCGGCCCTGGCTTCGAGCCGACCGACGTCGCGCACCTGGTCCAGACGGGGGAACCGGCGCGCCTGACGATCCGGGCGACCAACTACCAGACCTCGGCCTGGGACGGGCGTTTGGCCATCGACGTGGTGGACGCTTTCGATCGTCCAATCCCCTCGGGCACGCGGACCATCAAGGTTAGTGTGGCCGCAGGCGAAACGACCGAACAGCCGCTCGGGGGGTTAGCGCTGCCTCGCGGGTACTACAAGGCCTTGGTGACGGCCTGGCCGGGCCTTGTCGGCCGAGGTCGTCCCCACTCGACGGCGGAACGCGCTTTCGGTGTGGTGAACCTCGCCGACCCCATCCCCACGGGCAACTACTTCGGGATGACCGTCGAGAGCCCACGGATGTCGCGTCGCATCACGCAGCTCGGCGCGGGGTGGGTCTGGCTCAAGGCGCCGCCTCAGTGGTGCGAAACGTCCGACGGAAAGCGCCAATGGTCGTGGTACAAGGCCCTGCTCGATCGAGCGCACAAGCAACGACTGGAGGTGTTGGCCGATCTGGCGTGGACCGGTCCCGGTGGCAAGCCGCCCGCCCCCGGTGAAAAATGGCGAGCCGTTTGCCGCGAGTTCGCGATCGCCAACAAGGCCGAGGCCGGCAGCGCGGGCAAGGTGGACGGACTCGGCGTGCTCGATCAGGCCGCTATCGAGGGGCTCGAGCCCGGCAAGTACATGGCGTTGCTGGGTCAGGCCTCGTTCGAGATTCGCCGGACGGTCGCGAAGGTGGACGTGCTGGGCGTAGCCTCGTGCGAGCTCGGGTCCAATCCGTTTGCGTGGTTGACCCAGGCGATGAAGGGGGGCGCGTTGGCGCGGGCGGCCAACGGCATCGCGCTGAGATTCCAGTCGACCCCGCTGCCGGAGGACATCGAGCCGGCCTTGGAGCAAGTTCGGTCATGGCGAGGCACCGACTCGTTCAAGCAGGTCATCGATGTCGCCGTCGGCCGGCGAGGACCCGGGGGGTACCTGCACGTGCCAAACCTGTACGGCTATCGCGCGGATGAGGCCGCCTCGGGCCCGGAGGTAGACGATCCGGTGCTGCACGCCTCGCGATTGGTCCGGGCGCTGGCCATTCGGCAGTTCGCGCCCATCGACCGGGCGGCCTGGTGGGTCGAGTCGCATCGCCCGCCGGATATCCTCAGGCCCTCGGCCGATCCCCAGTGCCACGAATACGACAACGCGCCCCGACCCAGCCTGGTCGCGTTCGACTTTATGGCCGAGATGCTCAACCCCGCCCTCCTGGTCGAATGGATCGACCTGCCGCAACAGATGCGGGCCCTGTGCTTCGAGCGATCCGACAAGAACATGGTGGTCCTGATCTGGCGGCCCTTCGGATGGTCGCTTCGACCGGTCGGCTTGAAGGGCATGGCCGGGCGGGTGACGGTCTACGATCTGTTCGGCCGGCGCGAGCGACATCCCACCCGAGGGGGCGACCTACTGGTCATGGTCAACGAGGCCGTCCGTTATCTGTTCCTGCCCGTCGCGGTCAAGGACCAGGTCCTGTGGGCCCTCAGGCAGCCGATCCCGGTGACGTCGGCTCCTGCCGCGTCGCGACCGTCGCCCAAGTGAGACGTCCGCGGACAGATCTTGACCTGAGCCCGCGTGGTGACGGTTCAAGAGACATCCGCCCCCGCTGCGGACCCGCCCTCCGGCGGGTACAATCCGCGCGGCCCGCGCAGCGGGTCGTGCGAGCGCGGTGGTCTATGCAGCGCAGGTGACAACATGGACAAGTTGCAGGTGGGTGTGATCGGCACGGGAACGATGGGGGCGACGCACATCCGGACGTTCACCGAGAACCCGCGTGCGCGGGTGGTGGCGGTGTGCTCGAAACAGCCCGACCGCTGCCGCGAGCTGGCCGATCAGTATGACATCCCGTCCGTCTACGACGACGCGGACGAGCTGATCGCCGACCCGGCCGTTCAGGCGGTCTGCCTGGCCACGCCGGACCATCTGCACGCCGAAGCCGCCACCGCCGCCGCCAAGGCGTCCAAACACGTCCTGACGGAGAAGCCTCTGGCCACCACGGTCGCCGACGCCGAGGCCATGGTCGCGGCCGCTCGGGAGGGCGGCGTGCTCCTGATGACCCAGTTCAGCCACCGGTGGATCCCGTCGTACCACACGGTCAAGCAGCGGATCGTCGCGGGCGACACGGGTCGACCGCTGGTGGTCTCGGCGCGCAAGAACAACCCCCTCTGGGTGGCGACCGACCTGATCGACTGGGCCGGCGGGACGAACCCGGCCTCGTTCCTCAGCTCACACGACATCGACCTGACGTTGTGGTGGCTCGAGGACGAACCCGACCGCGTCTACGCGCAAGAGGTGCGGTCGGTGCTCGTCGACCGCGGCATCGACACGCCCGACGCGATCCAGTCGGCCGTCCACTTCAAGGGCGGCGCGATCGCCACGTTCGAGGCCTGCTGGATCTACGCCAACTCCGCGCCGGCCGTGCCCGACTCGTACATGCACGTCGTCTGTCAGAACGAGACGATCAAGCTGCTCCGCGAGCACGAACAGGTCGAGTTGATGAGCGACACGTTCAAATACCCCCGCAGCACGATCGTGACCGAGCTGGACGG
>CAYOGX010000125.1:0-8759 GCA_964403235.1 uncultured Planctomycetales bacterium
AAGTGACCAGGTTGCTGCGCTGCGATGATGGCACCCCTTCGAAGTCGATATTGACACCGTCGCCATTGCCGGAGCGGACCAGATTGAGCAGCTGCTTCACGCAGCTGTTGCGCCGGCCGGCCAAGAAGAAATCGTCCGTGCCCTTCTCGCGTCGCGAGAAGTACACGCCCATGGCCACCAACGCAGCCAGGTAGACGCCCAGCACGGCGAAGTCGATGCTGCCGAACTGCTTCTCCGACTCGGGCGGCGTGCCCCCAAGGACCGAGCTCGACCGATGCCCGGGCCGGTCCTCCCCGCCCGGGATGACGATGGTGTGGTCCCATCGGACTGCGTTCGTGGTGACCAGGCTCGCCGGCAGCGTGCCGACGGTCCGCCAGCTGTTCGTGATGGTGTGATAGGCCAACACATCGCGGCTGAAACCGGGGTGCGCGTCCTTCAGCTCCCAGATGCGGTTGACGTTCGCGCCGTCGTCGCCGCTGAAGACCAGGACGTGCGACTCGCCCGACGCGATCGACGTGCCCGCCACGAGGGCCTTGGGCGCATCGGCGATCTGGGTCCAGCCGGTCTTGGGTCGATACCGGTAGCCGTCGGTCAGGTATCGGCGGGGGACGCGGCCCTTCGGCACGGTCACCAGCTCCGCGCCGCTGATGACGAAGACCGCGCCGTCCTGGGCGGCGACGATCGGCAGGATCCGCGCCGGCCCGGGCCAGGGCTCGAGCCGCTGCCACGTCGGTTCGTCGCTCGACAGATCGAGCGTCCAGAAGTTGTGCATGGCCACGGTGGCCTTGGGCGACGTCTGGCCGCCGGCCACGTAGATCGTTTCGTCCAACAGTGCGGCACTGGCATAGGCGCATGGCTGGGGCAGATCCGGCAGCGACGTTCGTTGCATCCTGCCGCCCTGCCATTCCAACCGAAACGCCTGGGGGTAGTGACGCGTCCCGTCGCTCCCGCCCATGCAGATCACGCCGTCTTCGGTGGTGATCGTCGTGCCGTAGGCCAGCGGGTGGTCCAGTTTGCCGGCCGGCTGCCAGTCACCGTCCCTCGACGGGAGCACGTAGACGGTGTCCAGCCAGACCTTCTTGCCGCCCTTGAACAGCGAAACCGGGAAACTCGCGCCGCCCGCCACGACGAGCGCATCGTTGGTCACGCCGGCGAAATGGCCCGACATCGGCTGGGGCAGCGCGGGCAGATCACGCCAGTCCAAAACGTTCCCCCCGGACCCGACCTCGGCGCAGATCGCCACCGAGACGTGAAGCAACAAGCAAGTCAATGCACAGTCAAGACGTCTGGCGAACGTGCTGGTCATCCGAACGGTCCTCGCTTGCCGCACCATGACGGACTGCATAGGATACGCGGGCCCGGTCGTGCGCCAAGATCGTCATATTCCACGGCATTGGCCGAGATTGCAAACCCAATCCGAAGGACGTGCCGTCCGGACCCGGTGGACCAGGAGACGTTGTCGATGCTGACCGACGAACGAACGATCAGGAAGCTGGCCAAGATCCAGTGCTATTACGAGGCAGTGCGTTTCGAGACGGTCGCCGACGTGTCCGTGGAGATGTGCGAGACGCGCGAGCATTTCCGCACCCAGCCCGCCCCTCGCGCGAAGGTCGCGTGGCGGCCCGCCAAGGGCGGCACGAAGTGGGGCGGCGATTGGATGACGGCCTGGTTCCGCGGCAAGGCCAGGCTGCCCAAGGCCTGCGACGGCCGGCGCGTCTTCGTCCGCGCCAAAACCGGCGGCGAGACGCTGTTCTTCGTCGATGGCGAGCCCAGCGGCGTGTTCGACGAGAACCATCCCGTGGTCATGATGGCCCGAAAGGGCGCCGCGGGCCGGACCTACCGTCTGGCGTTCGAGGCCTACGCCGGTCATTCGTTCCCCGGCACGCAACCGCACGACGAGGGCATCGTCGTCGCCAACAAGTCGCGGACGTTCGACGGCGTCGAGCTGATGCTCGAGCGCGAGGACGTAACCGCCTTCGTGTTCGACCTGAACGTGCTGCTACAGTTGGTCAAGGTCCTCGACGAGAACAGCCTGCGTCGCAACCAGATCGTCCATCGACTGGCCAGCGTCTTCCGTCTGGTCAACGCCATGCCGCAGGAGTTGCCCGAGTCGGTCTGGCGGGCCAAGCTGTTCGAGGCGCGCAAGATGATGCAGCCGCTGCTTCAGGCAAAGAACGGCCCGACGACGCCAATGATGGGCATCATCGGCCATTCGCACATGGACACGGCCTGGCTGTGGCCGTTGGCCGAGACGTGGCGAAAATGCGCCCGCACGTTCTCGTCCGCGCTGAACCTGATGGCGCAGTACCCCGAGTTCTTGTTCATCCAGAGCGCGCCGTGCCACACCGATGTGATCCGCAGGGAATACCCCAGCCTGTTCGAGCGGATCAAGGCGGCCGTCGCCGCGGGTAAATGGGAGCCCAACGGCGGGATGTGGGTCGAGCCAGACTGCAACATCCCGTCGGGCGAGTCGTTTGTCCGGCAGCTCCTGGTCGGGCAGGCCGCGACGCGCGAGATGTTCGGCTACACGTCGGACACGTTGTGGCTGCCGGATGTGTTCGGCTACTCGGCCGCGCTGCCGCAGATCCTCCGCGGCTGCTACGTCGAGAACTTTTGCACGACCAAGATCATGTGGAACGACACGACGCGGTTCCCGTATGACACGTTCGAGTGGAAGGGCATCGACGGGACGTCGGTGACGGCCCACTACAACGCGATTCACTGCGTGCCCGATCCCGAGGCGCTCACGGCGCAGTGGAACTGGGTCCAGCACAAGGACGTTCAGGATCGGCGGCTGTGCAGTTTCGGCTGGGGCGACGGCGGGGGCGGGCCCACGGCGGAGATGCTGGAGATCGCCCGACGCATCGAGGACCTCGAGGGCTGCCCGAAGGCACGCTACACCACGGTGAGCGCGTTCATGAAAGGCATTCGGCAGGAGATGCCTAACCTGCCGGCGTACTCGGGCGAGCTCTACCTGGAGTTGCACCGGGGCACGCTGACGAGCATCGCCCGGATCAAGCGGGGCAACCGCAAGACCGAGCTGGCGCTTCGGGAGGCGGAGTTCATGTGCACGCTGGCGGGGCTGCGCGGCGCTGCGTATCCCGCGGACAGGCTGCGCGACGTGTGGAAGACGCTGCTGACGAACCAGTTCCACGACATCCTGCCCGGCTCGTCGATCCAGGCCGTCAATGACGAGGCCGTCGAGACGTTCGACCGCTGCATCGCCGAGGCTCAGGCCATGGGCATGACCGCCCTGAGAGCCCTGGGCGCCGCGGGCGGCAAGAACGCCAAGCGGTTGCTGGTCGTCAACAGCCTGAGCTGGGACCGCGACGGCGAGCTGACGCTGGAAGGTGTGCCGAGGGGCATGCGACCGGCCGATCCGGCCGTCACGTCCCAGTGGGTCGAGGACGTCGAGGAACGACGCAAGCTGGTCGTCTCCGGGCTGGACGTCCCAGCGCTCGGCGCGGTCGTCGTCGAACTAACGAAGGGCAGGCCGACCGGCGCGTCGCCGTTCGCCGTCAACGAGGACACGGCCGAGACGCCGCACGCGACCGTGCGGTTTGACGATATCGGGCGGATCGTGTCGCTGGTCGATCGGGCGTCGGGTCGCCAGATCGTCCACACGCCCGGCGGTCAGTTGAACACGTTCCTGCTCGGCGAGGACATCCCCGAGTCGTGGGACAACTGGGACATCGACGGCGATCAGTTCGCCAAGATGAAGATCGAGGATCGGCTCGTCCGGCGCGACGTCGTCGCCGATGGCCCGTTGCAGCTCCGGTTGCGGAGCGAGTACGAGATCGGCACGAAGTCCAGGCTGATCCAGGACATGGTCTTCCACGCCGACTCGCCGCGGATCGATTTCGAGACCGTCGTCGACTGGGCCGAGGAGCATCGACTGCTCAAGGCCGCGTTCGAGATTGACGTGCTGACCGAGCACGCCCGGCACGAGATTCAATACGGCCACGCGCTGCGCCCGACGCATCGCAACCTGCCGGAGGACCGGGCGCGGTTCGAGGTGTGCGCACACAAGTGGACCGATCTGTCGGACGCGGGGTTCGGCGTGGCGCTGCTGAACGACTGCAAGTACGGCATCAGCGTCAACGGCGGGCAGCTCGACCTGAGCCTGATCAAGTCCGGCACGCACCCGGACCCGCGTGGTGACGCGGGGCGGCACGCGTTCACGTATTCGGTCCTGCCGCACGCGTGCGGGTTTTCGGTCGAATCGGTCGTGCGCCCGGCGTATGAGCTGAACGTGCCGGTGACGGTCGTTCCCGTCGGTGCGGGGGCGGCGGGTTTCGAGGGGCTCGTCTCGGTCGACGCGCCGAACGTCATCATCGAGACGGTCAAGTGGGCTGAGCAGGGTAGGGCCGTCGTCGTCCGTCTGTACGAGGCTGGCGGGACGGGCGGCAACGTCAACGTCAAGCTGAACGTCAAGGCGAGGTCCGTCAGCGAAACGAACCTGATGGAGGAGAAGCCGCGGAAGCTCGCGGTGAAGAACGAGATCGTCAGCGTTTACGTTCGGCCGTTCGAGATCAAGACGCTGCGCCTCGCGCTGTAGGCGGCCATCGGTTGGCCGTGGCGCCAATTGCTGGACCCACGGCCAAGCTGGCGCTTGACCGTGCCACCCGCATTGCTCAATCAGCGCAAACGTCGGTAGGTGCAATTGCCGCCAGGAGCATAAGACCATGGTCACACTGTCTCGTTTGGTGATGACGGGGTTGGTTTTGTCCGGCGTCACGTTGTCGAGCAGGATGTCGGCGGCGGACGCTGCGTCGAGGGCAGCGAGCGCATCGACCGCGACGGCCACCGCGTCGGATCCGGCCATCAGCAAGGCGATGGGCCAACCGTTCTATTCGGGCCAGATCGTGCCGGCGCCGAAGCAAGCGACCTATCGCGACGAGAGTCTGGTGCTGCTCGATGGGTCTAAGCGGATCACGTTCTGTGAGCCGATGTTCGAGTACTTCGGACCGGCGCGAGACCTGCTGATACGGCTGTCCGACCAGCGATTCGATCGCTACAAGTCGTTGTTCGGCGGCGAGTGGAAACAGCCCGACAAGACGCAACGCCTGCCGGTGCTTTTCACGCTGGCGGGCGATCCGAACGCCAAGTACCTGCTCGACCGGTACGACCTGCACAAGACGGCTGCGTCGCTGAAGCCGCAGGGCTATCTGCTGGAGGTCCGCCCGGAGGGCGTCCTGTGCGCCGGCAAGGACAACGCGGGCCTCGTCAACGCCCTGGCCTCGTTCCTGCAGCTGATTCACGTCGAGGGCGGGCGACTGGTCGTGCGACGGGCGAGCGTCGTCGACTGGCCCACGTTCACCACGCGGTACACGGCGGAGTACTCGCTGGGCGGCGCAGCGTTCTTCGACTGGATGATGCTGTACAAGTTCAACGGGTTTGCGAGCTGCTATCCCGCGATGGACTGGCGGGGCCTGTCGGACGGGCATAAGAAGGGCATGGCGGTCATCAAGGACTACATCACCAAGCACCAGACGATGACGTACATGGTGCAGTTCCACATCGGCGGGCGGCGGCGGCCGGTGGTCGACTGCGGCGATCCGAAGGATGTCGACCGGTTGCTCAAGACCGTGGCCGAGACGCTGACGTTGTCCGGTGCGCGACACATCATGCTCTGCTACGACGACGTCCGGGCCAAGCTGCAGCCGCGCGAACGGGGCCAGTTCGAAAGACCCGCCCAGGCGCACGGCGCGGTGGCCGATCAGGTCTATCGGCGCGTGCAGGAGGTCAGCCCCGGGGCGATCGTGAGTTTCTGCACGCCGTACTACCAGGGTTTCCAGCACAGGAAGTGGCACGCGGGCAAAGCGCTCCGCGAACAGGGGCTGGCCTACCTCAAGGGCACGCGCGCGTGGAACCGCAACCTCCGCATCGTCTGGACCGGCCCGGTCACCGAAAGCCGATCCATCACGCAGGATGACATCGACCGGTACCGTGAGGTGATCGGCAAGGACCGCCCGCTGTTCTACTGGGACAACACGTGGCACTACCACCAGCCGCTGCGCAATTTCCATTCCAAGTACGTCAAGGACTTCGTTCATCAGTGCGCGGACCGAACGAGTTACATCAACGTCAACGGCACGAAACCGATCGGCAAGTTCTTCGGCGCGACGGCCGCGGATTACTACTGGAACCCCGAGGGCTTCGACCCGAAGCGGAGCCGGCAACAGGTGGTGGCGCGGTTCATGGGTCCGGCCGCCGTGCCCGCGGCCGAGCGGTTCTATCGCTTCCGAGGCGACGGGTATTCGTACCACTTCTCGCGGATGGCGGACCTGACCAAGTTGGAGGCTATTCTCCGCGACCTGGAGCAGGTCAGCCTTGATCCTGACCTGACGGCGTATTGCTGGGGCTACTACGACAGCGTGGCCAAGATCCAGAAGAAGGAACCACGAAAGCCGCGGTAGGGAACTTGCTGGGGACGAGTGTGTGACCGGGCAAGACGACGTGCTGGTGATCGGTGGCGGGGTGATCGGGGTGTGTTCGGCCTACTATCTGGCTGGGCGAGGCCGTCGCGTCACGCTGATCGACCGGGACGAGATTTGCTCGGGGGCGTCCTGGGGCAACGCGGGGTTCATCTGCCCGAGTCACAGTATGCCGCTGGCGGCGCCGGGCGTGATCGGCCAGGCGCTCAAGTGGATGTTCGACCCGACCAGCCCGTTCCACATCAAGCTGCGGTTCGACCGTGCGTTGTCTTCATGGCTAATGAAGTTCGCGCTGGCCTGCAACCAAGGCCGGATGCAGCGCTCGATGGCCGTCCTCCGCGACCTGGGTGTCGCCAGCCGGGCGCTGTACGACGAATTGGCGGCCATCGACGGGCTGTCGTTCGATATGCGGCGCGAGGGGCTGCTCCACGTCTATGGTACGGCCGAGGCCTATGAGGACGGTGCCGAGGAGGCACGCCTGCTGACCGAGCACGGCATCGACGCGGTCGTCCTCGACCGGCAGGCGGTTCAACAGCGGCTGGGCGATCTGGAGTGCACCGGGGTCGGCGGCGTGGTGTGCCCCGGTGACGCGCATCTTGACCCAGGCCAGTTCGTGCGCGGTTTGGCAGCGCTGGCCGAGCCGATGGGCGTCGACGTTCGGACATCGACGGAGGTCTTGGGTTGGGAGGTCTCCGGCCGAGCCGTCACGGCGGTGCACACGACCCGCGGCGATCTGCACCCGCGACAGATTGTTCTGGCCGCGGGGGCCTGGTCGCCGTCGGTGGCACGAGACCTGCGGGTCCGTCTGCCGATCGAGGCGGCCAAAGGTTACAGCGTCACCGTCGAGCGTCCGGCCAACGCGCCCGCCCTACCGATGCTGCTCGGTGAGACGAGGGTCGCGGTCACGCCATTGGCCGACATGCTTCGCTTCGGCGGGACGCTCGAGCTGGCCGGCATGGACCTGTCCGTCAACCAAAGGCGCGTGGACGCCATCATGCAAGCGGCGCGGCGGTTCTTTCCGGGGCTCGAGGAGTCGGAGCTGATCGAGATCTGGCGCGGCCTCCGCCCGTGCAGCCCGGACGGACTGCCGTTCTTGGGTCGGCCCCAAGCCTACGACAACCTCGTCGTCGCCGCCGGCCACGGGACGTTGGGCATCTCGCTGGGCCCGGTGACGGGCAAGCTCGTCTCGCAGATCGTCTCGGACGAAACCCCCATGATCGATCTGACGCCGTTGAACGTCGATCGCTTCGGCTAACGGAACAGGCGTCGGATCACGTCATACCGACAGGTGAATTGGTGTTGGCACAGGGACTACGCGCGCAGGTTCCCGGGGAAAGCACCTTATGGGCGTGATCGCTCAGTGCGTTGAACACGCCGGTGTTAGCGTCCTAGCCCGCATATTGCATGCGTGTGGCGGTCTGTTGGCTGAGTGGGTTGGTGGCGGTGTCGTTCGGTGGGAGGGCCCGGTGCGGTCCGGGCACACCGCCCCCTTACCCCCAAGCGACACCCGGGCTTCCGCCGGGTCAGCCAGGGGCGGCGAGTACGAGACTGTCGGCCGTTAGGCGGGCAACGATCTTGGCGAACAGCGTTTGGAGGGGATAACCACTGGCTAGGTGTAAGGCTATTCTTGCCTTTGGCTTGGGAACTCGTGGTGGGCCGACCCTCACTCCTACCTCGAGAATCCGCGTGTTTTGTGGCATCACAGACTCAACCCATCTTTCCCATAGGGAGAGGAAACGGACACTTCGTTCGCCGGTGGTCTTGGCGGCGGGCGCTTCAAGCACTCGGATGCCCGCCTCATAGCTCGCCCCTATCCATTGAGAACCCAGCCCTCGCGATAGTTGCGGCTGAGCAGGTCGTTGCCTTTGGCGCTGTTGGTGACGCGACCGGCGGCCCCATCGTAGGCGAGCTTCTCGCCCGTGCGATAGGCGACCAGACCCAGGAGCATCATCTCGATCATCGTGCCGGCGTAGTCGAAATTGCAGGAGGTCTTCAGGTCGCCTTTGCAGGCATTGATCCATTCCTTCTGGAAGTGGCCCAGCGGCGGGATCACCTTATCCTTGGAGCGCGGCCTGTAGTAGGTCATGTCGGCTTTCCTGCCGTAGGGAACGATCACGCGGGAATTGAAATCGGCAACGATGAAGCCCTGGCTGCCCTTGAACATGGCGCCGTGACCGATCTTTTTCAGGTCGATGTACGGCTTGGGCGATTTCGGCATGGCGCCCCCCTGATACCAACTCACGTCGATGGCGGGCCGCCAGTCGTTGGCGGGGATGCCGAACTCGGTCTTCAGCTCGACCGGTGTGACCTCTGGGTTGAATT
>CAYOGX010000126.1:0-8743 GCA_964403235.1 uncultured Planctomycetales bacterium
GGAATCCTCATATAAGTTCTAACATCTATAGGATTAGAGAGCATCGCCGGATACTGATTCCTATCATTTCTCCGTCCCTCGTCATTTCGGGGTGGGGTGCGTCACCTATCAGAGCCGGCCTGTCCTCGAGCCGGTTGAGTATTTGTGGCGAGTTCCCGTTCGAATCGGGACCAGCCCGAGGACAGGCCGGCTCGGTACCGCGGCGTACCATTCGTCGAACCACGTGCGACAGAGCACTGGCCCGTCCCCCGCACGTCGCGCCCACGAATCGGATCTCAGATCGGTTTCTGTTCTGACCTGCCAGAACACGGTTGTCAAACCCACCGGACCGGCGTACAAGTTATTGGCGACCCGGTCGAGGAGGACCCGATGAAGATCGCCATCTCCGGCAAGGGCGGCGTCGGCAAGACCACCCTGTCCGCACTGTTGGCCCGATACCTGGTGGCCAACGGCAAGGAGGTCATTGCCGTCGACGCCGATCCGGATGCGAACCTCGCATCTGCCCTCGGCCTGGGCGACCGGGCCATCACCCCCATCGCCGACATGAAGGACCTCATCGAGGAACGCACGGGCAGCAAGGGCGGATACGGCGGCTACTTCAAGATCAACCCCGAGGTCAGCGACCTGCCCGACCGCTTCAGCATCGTCGAGGACGGCCTGCGGCTGATGGTGATGGGCGGCGTACCCGCGGGCGGCTCGGGATGCATCTGTCCCGAGAGCGCGATCCTCCGGGCGTTGGTCACCCACCTGCTGCTCCATCGCGAGCAGGTCGTCATCCTCGACATGGAGGCCGGCATCGAGCACCTCGGGCGGGCCACCGCGCGGGCGGTCTCGTCCATGGTCGTCGTCGTCGAGCCCGGCATGCGGAGCATCCAGACCGCCCTGGTCGTCAGGCAGTTGGCGGCCCAAATCGGCATCGCGGACGTGTCGGCCGTGGTCAACAAGGTTCGGGACGACGGCGTCCTCGACCCTATCAAGGCCAGGCTCGGCGACGTCCCGGTGGCGGGGGCCATCCCCTTCAGCGACGAGATGGCCCGCGCCGACCTTGAGGGCCGCGGCGTCTTTGACGGCTCGGACGAACAGATGGCACTGATCGGCGCGATCGCCAAGCGCCTCATGCCCGACCTGACCCTCTAGTGCGGTTTTCTGCCAAGCCCTTTCGGTCGAAGGACCTTCAAGGCCCCGCGTTACCCCTTGCGCCTCATCAGGACGAACAGCCCGAGTAGGGTGAGGACCATCGGCATGACGCCACCGCCGCCGCATTTGAAGAAGGCCTTCACCTTGCGGTCGGCGTCCATCGCGATCGTGATCGGGTTGTTCGTGTCGATCACGGCGTGGTTCGCATCATTGGGGAAGTTCGGGTCGAAGATCTTCCACTTCTGGAAAACCTTGCCCTCGTTGGGTTCGGCCGTGAGCGTCACCACCGTGCCGGCTGTGTACACGGGCAGGTTTGGGTCGCCGGGTTCGGGGTCGAGCTCAACGTGGCCCCGCGGTGGGTTCCCGTACGCGATGGTCAGCGTGTAATCGGGTGTGATGTACGCGTCGAAGTCCACAGGGATCGTGAAGCTGCTGTCTCGTTGCCCGTCGGCGTAGGACAGATCCCAGAAGTTCTGGGCATCGTTCTCCAGCAACCACTCGAGGAATTCGTCAATATCGAGGTTTGGGTCCTCCCTCTGGAGGAAGCTGCCGATGGCGGCCACGACCTCGGGGATCTGTACGATGGCGAGCGTGGCCTGGAAGTCCTCGTGCGTCTCCTTGGGGCCATCTTGCCGGAATCGGCCCAGCGTCGGCGAGTACATCTGGACCTGGATCTGGTTCGCGTCGGTGTCGAATGTGAACAGCCGCATCCAGCCGTCACCGCCGTTGGGCGTGAACGAGTCGAAGTCCTGGAGGATCTCGTAGACCGGCAGGCCCCAGTCGTTCACGCTCACCTGATGGTATTGTCCGCCGCAGTGGCCGCAGAGGACCATGAAGATGTTCTTGTTGGCCCTCACGAAGTTCTGGAACAGATCTTCGGACATGATCCAGTTGGGCTCGTAGTAATCGTCAAACCCGGGGTAGTCGTAGTCCGTGTAGCGCCCCTGCATCACCCGGAAGTCATTCAGATAGCGATGCGTGCTGAAGACCACCAGCTTGTCGGGATGCTGATCCAGGACCGTCTGGGCCCAGTCCAGCTCGACCTGCGGCGTGTCGATCTGCACGTGCAGGAAGAGGAAGTCCTTGCCGCCCGCAGAGATCGTCTGGTAGTTGCTCAGCCCGGTCGGCGAAGCGCCGCCCCACCAGCCTTCGCCCTGGTAGTGCTGCGGCCCGAAGTTGTCGAGATAGTAGTTCGGGTAGGTGCTCCGGCCGTCATGGTTGCCCATCACGGTGCCGTAAGGGACATCGTTCGCGTCGAGAATGTTCATGGACGTCTTGGCGTTGGCCCACTGGCTTGAACTGTTCCAGGTCTGAACAATATCGCCCAGGTGCGTGACGAACTGGATGTTCTGGCTGGCCGCGTTGTCCACGATCCACTGCGTCTGGGCGGTGTAGGTCGCGGGGTAGGACTGCGAGTAGTTCTGCGTGTCGGGCAGGGCGACGACCATGAACGGGTCTGCCTGGACGAGACCCGGCGCCACCAACCCGGCGCCGAGCATGAGCAGAACCGCCCACATCAAGGTCCCGGTTCCGGAACGCTGCGAGTTAGCCATGTGATTTCTCCTTGGCTCGGGCGTCCGGTGAACCGGCGCTCCCAGGCCAGGGCCTACGCATCTTGTTAATGTGACAACCATAGGTCTCATGCCACACAATACATTGCTTACTATGGATTGGGCGTCATTGATCGCCTTGTTGCTTGGTCCCTTCTGTGATTGGCCCGCGGTGTGGGTCCTGTCAGCCTGGGGCGTCGCTGTCGTGCGCTGCCGCCGGACCCATCGAACCGGGGCGAGGGTTGGCACGCGTCGGGCCACCGCGAGCCGCACCCCTTCGCTCGCACGGACGGGACCCGAACCGAGTCCCGATGCCCCACCGTATTATTACACCGGAGCGTCTCCTTTCCCAGCCAGATCCCCGCCATCGGCCAGCAGTGGTGTCCCCCTCCACAGGCCTCGCAAGGAATGATAACTACTATGAGTATAGGGGTTTCGAGCTTGGAGTCAAGCCTCGGGTCTGGGTCCAGGTGCATCTGGGATTCAATCGTTTTTTCGATGGCAATACGCCCGCGCGCCAGCACCGATCGATGACGGCGTCTCGTGCTCGTGCCGCGGTCCCGCCGGCAAGTGCCCGGACCCCATCACGGTCCGACGCCGGCTGCCCGGGCCGGAATCATCGACCCGCCCCCCCGGTGGGGGCCCCGGCACCCCGGTTATCCAGGACCGCCCGCGGGACGGCGTGGGGCCTGGCCAAGCGACCGGGTCCTTCCTTACCAGCCGCGGCGGGTTCTTGGTTTGGCTCGGAAACGAGGGGTTCCAGGTGGCCGGTCCTCAGGTCGTCTCGGACGAACCGATAGCCACGTCGACCCGGGAAGGACGCCAATACCCGTTGGTTCGTTCCGGGTGGGAATTTTCGGCTCAGCTCGCGCTCCAGATCGCGGGCGAAGATGACCTCGTCGTCGAGGGTAGGGGCGTTCATCCAGAATCCCGCGCCGTAATTGTCCGGCAGACGGAGAAACCTCTTGTGCTTGAGCGAGCGATAGTAGGTTGATCGCAGAAAGACGATCGCGTTCTTGGGCCGGTCCTGCTCGACGGCGTCTCGAACGGCCGGGTCGGTCACCCAAAAGGTGTTTCGCCATTTCTCGATCAGACCGGGCATGTATCCGAACAGGCATCCGACCAGCGCGAGGGTCATCAGCGCCCAGGTGCTCGCCCACGCATACCGCGCCGACCTCGGCAGGCGCCATCGCTTCATCTGCCATTGCAGGCCGCGACGCAACGCGCCCAGGCCGATCGCCACCAGGATCAGGTACGCCGGCAAGGCCGAAGCGTAGTACCGCGGCCCGTAACACGGCGTCCCGAAATGATAAAAGACGTAGGCGATCGGGAGCGACACCCCCAGACCCAGCACCATCAGCCCATGCCAACGTAGCGCCGAGTAGAGACCGCCGATCACCACCAGCAGCAGGACCCCCCGAGGCCAGCCGAGCAACGTCCGACTGAGCGCGTCCACTTGAAGCGCCATGTTGTTCAGCCCTTTGGTCAACGTGTGCCCGCCACCCAAATGGCCGGGCGCGGCATAGGGAAGCCCGACGTCCCACCCAAACCCCAACCGATCGGTGGGGGCATACTTGACAAAGGGCATCAGCAACGCGTCCCCCGTCAGGATCTTGTTGTACGCAAACAACGGCAGGACACCGATCACCACGCTGACCGCAAACCAGGGAACCATCGCGCGGGGGGTCCGCCGTCGGACCACCGCGACCAGGCCATACACCAACCACGGGACAGCCCACACCATCGCGGTATAAGGCCGAAACCACACCGCCCCAGCCAGGGCCAGCCCGGCCACGACCGCGTGGTACGACCGGCCCGCCGGGCGCGTGGCCTTGACCATGAACACGGCGAAGACCAGCAGGACCGTCGTGCAGCCCGGGTGGGACATCTGAGAGGCGAACGTCATCAACCAGAAGGGGGACACGAGCGCCAAGAGCACCGCTAACCGCCCGACGTGCTCGCCGAAAAGCTGCCTGGCGAGCACGAACAACAGCATGATCGCCACCGCGCCGAGCAGCGGATTCACGATCCAGGTCGCACCCAGCCACACGCCCGGCACCAGCAGAAGCGACGGGCCCGGTAAGTACTTGCCGTACCACCGCTCGCCATCCACGACGATGAACTCGCAATCGAAGGCCTCGACCATCGGGGGGGTCTGGGCATAGAACCGGCCGGCCGCGAAATTCTTCGCCTGAAACAACATGGCGAGCTCGTCAATGACGTGCGGCATGCGGTCAAGCACGAAGCAGGCGTACATGGCGGAGAGCACGACCGCCAGTCCGGCGGCCGCAGCCAGGAACGGCCATCGCCGCGTGGTCAATACGAACCTGCGAACCCAGGCCAACGGCCTGGCCAGGGCGATCCCCACCCAAACCGCCACGCCAATCAGCCCGACCATTTGAACCAGGCCGCGGAGGAACCTCCCGAGGAACCCAACGTCTTCGAGCCAATACAGGTCGTCGGGTTTGGGGAACCACGGCACGAAGGCCAGCGCGAGCAACCCCCCACCGGCCGACCAAAACGCCAACCGGGCTTCGGGGCCACGGGGCTGGGGTGGCGTCTCGTCGGATTCGGCCCTCGCCGCCCTGACGGCCGACATCACCGCCAACACCAATGCGGACCACAGGATCATCAGGGACATCGGCAGGGATCGGTTCAGCTCCAGACCGTGGCTCAGTTGCGGACTCAGCCCCATGACGATCGTCGGACCAAGCAGGCGCAGCACGGTCGCGCCAAAGCCGCCCGGGCTTCGCCGCCTCAGCCCCGGATCAAGACGCGTTGCCAACAACCAGAATGCAACCAGCAACACCGCCCAGGCCAGGTGATCGATCCAGCCGGGCAGCGCATCGGACGGGACCATACGGTGACGCACCGCCAACGTGGGCAGCCACACCGAGACGATGATGACCAAGTCGATAATGACGATCACTCGATGGTTCGCCCCTCAGCGCCCCTGATGTCCGACCCGGCCGCCGTAGCCGGACGTTCGCACTTGATCTGGTCGAACCGGGGTTCGGGTCGGCTCGGCGCCCTCCAGTGGCCATCCGGCCGACCCCGCCCCAGATCGGCGTGCCATTGTACCGATCGTGCCACACCTTTAAACCACCTATCCCAAATCCGGCGAAATCGTACGCCCCTCGATTCCAACCGGCCCCCAGGCAGGACCGGGCAGGTGCCCGGCAGTCCCGGATGACCGAACCGGAAGCCTGACTCCTCAAGAGACGCCCTCGCGGAGGTTGTCGTGCGGAATGAGCAAGGCTAATCTAAGCGATCTGTTTGGCCCGCGCGGAAAGCGGCACGAGCGGTGGAGTTCGATGAAACGGTACGCTATCGGCATCGGTCTGATCGCTCTGGCCGTGGGGACCCTACAGGGCAGGTCGGTCCGGCATGGCCTGCTCCTGGACGACTACAGCCATCGCGCCGAGTTGCGCGAGGGGGATTGGTCGTTCCGGTCGCTCGTGGCCGCCTCGCACCTGGGCGGGCATCGTCGGCGCGTGGAAATGTGGTGGCAGCAGGACGCGGACCTCTACTTCTTCCGCCCGGTGTCCTTCTTGATCGTGCGGGTGGAATACGTGCTCGGCGGCTGGCGCCCGGAGGTCATGCACGCCTGTTCCCTGGCATGGGCCGTTCTGTGCGCCACGCTGGTGATGGTGCTCGCCAAGGGCGCGACGGGCAGTGTGCGGTGGGCCACGCTCGCAGGGGTCTTGTTCGCGCTGCACCCGGCCAACTACCCGAACGCGCAGTGGGTGGCCTGCCAGAACCAGCTCATCGTGACGGCATTCTGTCTGTGCGGGCTCGTCTTCTACGCGAGGGATTCGGGATGGGCACCGGCCGACGAATCCGACCGGCCCGGACCGTCTCTCACCCATCGCCTGCTGGCCCTGACGTGCTTCGTGCTGGCGCTGGGATGTCGTGAGAGCGGCATCGTCTTCGGGCCCGTCGTCGTCGTGGGTGACTGGCTGCTCAGGCCCGGCAGGTTCAAGGGACGCTGGGCCACTTACGCCGCCATCGCCGGCATCACCGTGGCCTACCTGGTCGTCCGCCACGTCGCGCTCGGCGGGTTCACCATGCCAGGCCGACCGTATTTCTATCCGCCCGGTACCCCGGGGTTCGCCCGGTTCGTCGTGGACAAGTTCATCTACTACATGCTCGGACTGTTCCTGTACTTCCCGATCGTGGGGTTCAGCGGCCTGCGGTTCCTGCGGGCGCACCCGATGCTGTTCTATGGCAGCTTCGCCTTGCTGGTCCTGATCGGGGGGCTGCTGCTGTGGTGGTTCCGACGACGTCGGTACCTTCTGTTGGCCCTTGCTGCGTGTGTGGTGCCGATCCTGCCGGCGCTTCCCGTATACGCCGCCTCGCACCATGTGTATCTCGCGTCGGTGGGGATGGTCATTGCCATGGTCGGCGTCTGGCAGGCACTGGCGGCGTGGGGCGCACGGCGGGCGTCGGTCCTCGGCAAGACCGTGTGGGCCGTCGTCGCCGTGCTGATCGTCGTTCACGTCGCCGGATTCGCCACCACCGCCGCGGCCTACGACATCGGAATGGCCGGCTTCAGCGCAGCCAACCAGCTCCCCATCGACGACGTGGTCCGGTTCGGCAGGCCGATGAAACCCCACGACAGGCTGTTCTTCATCAACCTCCCACTGCTCGGCTTCAACTGCATCCCGGCGATCGAGGAGGCCACCGGTGTGTCCCCGCTCAAGGGCTATGTGCTCACCTTCGCACCGAACCTGCTGGGGATGACGCGGCGGGGATACGTGGAGCGCGTCGGTCGGAACCAGTTGCGCGTCTGGCTGGACGACGACGGCTACTTCTCCGAACTCTCCGGCGAGAAGATCATGGAGGCGGCGGGTCGCGATCGGCCCTTCACCGTCGGCGAGACCTTCTCTACGGACGACTTCAAGGTCCGAGTCACGCGCGGCAGCCCATCCGGCATCGCGGAACTCGTGTTCACCTTCCAGCGCCCGCTGGACGATCCGTCGTACCACTTCTTCTTCGGCTCGCGTGTATGGTACGCCTACCCGCTACGGTTCGAACGCAAGTTCCCCTCGACGACGGCCAGCCTCCGGGAAGCCCGTTTGGGCCTGTCGGATTGATAGGGTAGATGGTAGCATGGCCGAGGGCAGGCCGGCCCTTCGTGTCCCTACTCATGTGACGACCTCCTGTCACGGCGGCTCTGTTGCAGGAAGACGGCAAGATGCGAATCGACGCACATCCGTCGTTGACCCCAGTCGCTCGGATCCGCGTTTGCGTCATCGGCTCAGTGCTTCTGAGCGCGGGTATCAGCCATGCGGCCCCAGCGACCGGCCCCCGCGAGCGGCCCAACATCATTCTCTGCATGGCCGACGACCAGGGGTGGGGAGACGTCGGCTACAACGGACACCCCAGGCTGAAGACGCCGACGCTCGACAAGATGGCCGCTGCCTGCCTGCGCTTCGACCGCTTCTATGCAGCCGCTCCCGTCTGCTCGCCGACGCGAGGCAGCGTGCTCACCGGTCGTCATCCAAACCGATACGGTTGCTTCTCGTGGGGGTATACGCTGCGCCCGCAGGAGGTGACCGTCGCAGAGGCACTCAAGGCCGCCGGCTACGTCACCGGACACTTCGGCAAATGGCATCTGGGCCCGGTAAGAGCGGACAGCCCGGTCTGCCCGGGCAACAGCGGGTTCGACGAGTGGTTCTCCAGCCCCAACTTCTATGAGAACAGCCCGTTGATGTGCCACAACGGCAAGGTGGTGCAGACGCAAGGCGAGGGATCGCGGGTGACGGTGGACGCCGCGCTCAAGTTCATCCGCGACGCTGCCCACCGCCAGCGTCCGTTCCTGGCGGTGATCTGGTTCGGCTCGCCGCACAGTCCTCACAAGGCCTCGGCCGAAGACCGCGAGCCATATAAGGACCTGCCCCCCAAGCTGCAAAACTACTGCGGTGAGATTACGGGCATCGATCGGGCGGTGGGACACCTGCGTCGCGAGCTGCGCAAGATGGGCATCGCCGAGAACACGTTGTTGTGGTACACGAGCGATAACGGCGCACGCGGACCCGGTTCCACCGGCGGCC
>CAYOGX010000127.1:0-8632 GCA_964403235.1 uncultured Planctomycetales bacterium
GCGTGGGCGAACGCACCGTCTGGCGCCTGACCAGCCGGGCCGAGGCCGGCTACGGGCCGTTCCCACGGCCCGTCCGTCTGGCCGCCAGAACGGTCCGCTGGCGATGGGAGGACGTCGAGAAATATCTCCACGAACTTTCCAGGAACTAGCTGGATGTCAGGGCCAGACAGAGGTAACTGGCTCCCCGCTCCCAGGATAGCGGAGCGGAAAGGAACGGAAAGATGCAGAGTTTCAGCGTGTACAAGCGGAAGAAGGATAGGCGCAAGAAGGACACGAAGTGGATCGTGGCGTGGACGGATGAGGCCGGCAAGCGGAAGGCCAAGACGGCCTTCACGGACTACGAGGCTAGCGTGGAACTCGGGCGAAAGCTGGCCCGGGAGGTAGCCATGCGGTTGGTCGGCAAGGCCGACCCGTTCGAGCAGCACCGAAAGACTCCTATCACCGAGCACCTCGATGAGTTCATTGCGGGGCTGCGATCAGCGAACCGGGCGCGGCGGTACATCATGCAGGTGGAGAATCGCATCAAGTGCGTCCTCGACGGACTGGGCGTCAAGTCCGTGCATGAACTGGATCCTGTGGCCGTGGATCGGTTCCTGGTGGACCTTGCCCGGAAGAAGGGCCACTCGGGCATAACGCGGAACGAGTACATCACGTCGATCAAGTCCTTTACGAAGTGGGCGGTGACGTTCCGGAGAATGAAGGACGATCCGTTGGCCGGCCTGAGGGTGGCTGAACGGCGAGGGATGGAACCTGCCCATCCGCGGAGGGCATTGAGCATGGACGAGATTGCGAAGTTACTCGATGCGGCCGAACGACGGCCCTTGCTGGAATTGCAGACGATTCGCATCGGGCCACGCAGGGGCCAGGCCGTGGCCAAGGTCAAGCCGGAGACGGAAGCGAAGGCCCTACTGAAGGGCCGTGAACGCCGGATGGTGTACATGTTGGCCGTCTGGACGGGCCTGCGCCGTAACGAGATTCGCCAGTTGACGTGGGGCGATGTTCGCCTCGACACGATCCCTGGACACATCCTACTTCGGGCCCGAACCACCAAGAGCAAACGAGCGGACTCCCTGCCGATCCACGAGCAACTCGCCGACGAACTGCGGGCATGGCGCCCCCGCAACGCTCGCCCGGACGATTGCGTCGTCAGCACCGTACCGCACATGAAAACGTTACGGGCCGACTTGGCTTTCGCGGGGATCCCCTACAAGGACGAAGCCGGCCGGTACGTCGACTTCCATAGCCTGCGAGTATCACTCAGCACAATGCTAGCAGCACACAAGGTCAGCCAGCGGGCGGCCCAGGCGCTGATGAGGCACACTGATCCGAGGCTCACCGCAGCAGTATATACCGACGAGAGACTCCTGCCGTTGGCGGCAGAGCTGCAAAACGTGCCGGCGATTCCGTTGGGAGGACAAGGTGGGACAATCGGGCTGCTGGCGACGGGAACCGAGGGTTGATCGGTCTGTTGGCAAGGAGGGCGACTGTGCCGTTCTCGCGTCGAGCTGACCATGAACTACTACACCGATCCCGTCCTCCTCGACGTGGCCGGGGCGATAGGGGCGCTCCCGAAGTGTGCGAAGGGACCTGGGACCGATTCATCGTCTGCCGTCGCTGGAGCCTGAGGCGTTCAGCGAACAAACCCAGGAGAAAGGCCCCGCCGATGCGCCGGGCACCAGCGGGGCCGTATACGCTGTCATGTTGGCGGAACTTCTATACCCTTCTTCTCTTACGGACGTACCCGCCCAGTCCCGCGTAGGCCAAGACCAGCGCGCACGTCGTCGCCGGTTCGGGAATCGGACCGGTCGCCGAGGTCACGGTAATCGTTCCGTCAATGAACTTCACGGGCGTTGAGGGGTTTGTGAAAGCCATGGAGTCGCCCCAGGTCGTGCCCGTCAATAGCAGATCGAACGTGCCCGAATGCACCCCAACGGTCGACACGGTGAACGAGGCGAGCTTGTCAGACGGACCCACGGGGATGCCCGTTATTCCAGTATCCGCTGCGACGTCTGCATAGCCCAGTTGAGGTTCACTGAAGTCGTATGCCGGGAACCCGGTGTTGTTGATCTCGAAGATTGTCCCGGTGATGATGTCGCCGTCGACCAGTTGTGGTTCAATGCCCGGGCCGCTGATCTCTGCGAGAATGGTCGCGCATAGAAGATCGCCCGAGCCCGAGACCGTGACGTCGATCGTCTGTCCGGCCTGGTTTGGCTGCAGGACCCAGTCTCCACCGTCCACGACCAGCGTGGCTGCGGCCCCTGAACTCATTACGCACACGACGGCAACAACTCCCAGCGCTTTCATCCTTGTTCTCATCATCATCTCCCTATTCTTGGAATCGTTCACGTCATTCTGGCCCAGAGACGCTCTCCGAGCCAGCAGCTTCTCTGCTCAAGGACCTGATGCCGCGTCGACGTCACTTCCGTCTTCTACGTGCGACAAGTCCCATCGTCCCGAGGCCCAGCAGACACATTGTCGCCGGTTCGGGGGTCACTGTAATCGTGCCGTTAACGAACGCCACCGGGGTTAGCGGGTTCGTGCCGACGACCGAGTCGCCCCAGGCTGTGCCCGTCAGTAGCAGGTCGAACGTTCCTGGGCTCACGCCAACGGTCGACACGACGAGAGACACGATCTTGTCTGGTGGAGTCCCTGGGACACCCACCGTTCCCACGTTCGTTGCCACATCCGCATAGCCCAAGTGTGGCCCGCTGAAGTCGTAAGACGGGAATCCGGTGTTGTTGGACTCGAACACCGTCCCGTCGATGATATTACCGTCAACCAGATCGGGTAGGGCGCCGACACCGGCGATCTCGGCAATGATCGTCGCGTTGGTGATATTGCCCGTACCCGAAACCGTCACATCTATCGTCTGGCCTCCCTGGTTTGGCTGGAGATCCCACGTCCCACCACTCACGATCAGGTCAGCCGTAGCCACCGAGGTGAACATACACACCGCGGCAGCAGCTCCCAACGTCCTCATCCTCGCTCTCATTGTCAACTCCTTATGTCCTCAGGCAATCACACTATTCTAACCCGGAGGTGGGTGTTATCGCCTCAAGAAAACCACCATCCAGTTCAGTGTCTTCCGTAGTGATGTCTTCCAGCGTCTTGAGTCGATTGACCAAACGCCTGCGTGTCTTGTTCAATATAGTGCGAAGCCGTGTCGTTCGGCGTGAATTGCCGTCCTGCTCGGCCCGGGTTAGGCGGTTCAGGAGACGCGTGGTGCGGTCCGCCGTACGAACCGTCCGCCGAATCGCTCGGCCGACGCGTGCGTCGACAGTCCAGGCAGTCGGCTGGGCCTTGAGACTCGTCACGAGGGAATGCGCGAATGCTGCCCATGCCACGTCGCTGGCTTCGAATGACGGCGAGGTGCTCGGCACGGCCTGTTGCTTCGACGCTGACGACAAGATCTGGCCAGCAATCAGAGGTGCTGGCGGGGCCGTGATCAGCTGCAAGGCCGTCGAGGGTGTCGTCGAATGGAATCGTGGGATCACTTGGTCGGAGGAACTGACCAGGCTGTCACGGTTGTAGTCGTAGGCGTCATCGACCAGCGCCCTGTTGCCCGGCGTGTGCGGATTCGACCTCGCCCCGACGTCGTCGAAGCTGTTGACCCAGGCGTTGGCCTTGCTGTTGCCTGACTCACCAATGGCGTTGCCCCAGTAGAAGATATCGTCGTTGGCCAGGCCCAGGGCGCCGCCGTTGGTATCCGACAACACTCTCACCTGCAGCCACTGCTTCTCGATCGCGTTGTCGGCCCACAGGATCGTCACGCGGTCGCTGCCGTTCACGCCGTCGCCCGGACGAATGGCGATGTCGATCGGGTCGGCCGCATCGGTCCACCCCGTGGGGTCGTCGTCGTTGCCAACCCTGAAAGTGAAGTCCGACGTCGTCGGCACGGCGACCAGATTGGCGAAGTCGATCATGATGCCGTTGATACCGCGGATGTAGCTGGTGTAATTCGCAAACGTTGCCTTCGCATCAGGCTCCAGGGCCGTCTTGTCGGCGGCGATCGCGTTGTCGTCGGCCTCGTTAGCCTCAGGGTTCCCACTCGGGTGTGTGGCATCCCTGTCGAAGTACGAGTTGTTGTAGAAGATATACCGGCCGACAACCTTGGGCAGGTAAGTGATCTCCAGCGTGAACGTCACCTCGCCCGTGGCCCCGCTGCTGTCGGTGGCGGTGATCGTCACCGTCTGGGACGTCGGACCGCCGGTACTGTCGTGCGACCAGCTCCACGTCCCGTCGTTGTTGTCGGTCACGGTGCCAACCGAAGCGCCCAGCGCCACCACGTTGTTGCCCGGGTCGCTGTAAGTACCCGTGTTGGAGGCCGTCTCGCCCTCGTCAACGGTGACCGTCGCGTTGTCCACGGCGACGCTCGGAGCGACGTTGTTGACCGTGATGTCGAAGTCGGCCGTGGATGTGCCACCGGAACCGTCGCTAGCCTGGACGGTGATCGCGTGCGTGGCATCGCCGTCCAGCAGCGAGCCGTCCGCCACAGTAACGACTCCCGTCGTCGCATCGATCTCGAACCGGCCGCCCGCATCGTCGGTCAGGCTGTAGGTCACGGCCGGGCCCAGCGGATCGGTCGCCGAGGCGGTAAGGCCGACAGTCGTTCCAATCGCGGCTCCTTCGGCCACCATATTGTCCGCCACATCGATATCTGTGGGTGTTGATGGATCGACGTTCGTGACCGTGACGCTGACCGTCTGCGTGGTGGTCAGCCCGTTGCCGTCGTCTGCCTCGATCTCCACCTCGTAGACGTTGTCACCGTCCGTGTCGGTCGGGCTCTCGTAGTCGGGCGCCGATATGAACTCGAGCTGGTCGCCGCCGGTGATCTGGAACTTCGCGTCGTCGGGGCCGTTGCCCGTGATCGAGAAAGTCACCGTCTGGGCCGGCACATCGTCGTCTGTCGCCGAGATCGTCTGCACGACCGTTGTGTTCTCCGCCACCTCGGGCGTTGCGGACGACGTGAACACCGGGGCGTGTTGATTGGGCAGAACGACCGCCAGATTCAGGTTACCGGCCACAATCGCGAAGCTCAGCGGGGTCACTGCGTCGGGGCCTGTCACGATGGTTCCGACCACTGTCCCATTGGCAGTACCCTCATCGGTGCCAAAGGGCTGATCCATGACCAGCGGGTCGTCACTGACATCGGTGAGGTTCACGACCACCGTGCTGTCGCCAACGTGCTGTCGCTCCCAGCGCTGCTCCCACCATCCTCCTCCGCCGGGGTCATCGACCCAGACATCGACCCACCCCTCTTGGTAGTGAGCCACGGTGAGGTCGAAGACAGACGTTGTCTCATAGTCCAAAGCGGTCCAGTCATTCACGAACAACTCGCCATCGGTCAGCGACAGGTCAAACGCGTCGTTCGTGTTGCCCGCTGCGATGCTGCATTCCGAGCCGAGCATCGGAACCCATCCCACGTACGTCCCGTTCGGGCTGTGCTCGTCTATCGTGTAGCTGCCCTCAAAGACGTCGTTGATCTCCACCGTCATTGTCGCCGAGCCGGTCCAGGCCGCAGCGTCTTGGGCCTCCACCGTCAAGTGGAAGACCGACGAGGTCTCGTAGTCCAGCACGGAACTGTCGTTGACGGTGATCTGGCCAGTGGCGTCGATGGCAAAGGCGTCGGCCGTGTTGCCGGCCGTGATAGCGAAGCTCAAGGGCTGCGTGGCATTCGGGCTCGCAAGGACGGAGCCGACCACCGTGCCGTCTGCGCTGTTCTCGTCAACATTGAATCGCTGCTCCACGATCAGGGGCTCAGTGGCGACATCATTGAGATGGACCGTCACCATCGTCTGGCCCGCTTCGGGCCAGGTCAGGTAGGTCTCCGTCCGCTCCACACCGTCCGCGTCTTCAACCACGACACGGACCCACACTTCGTCGTAGTGCGTCACGGTGAGGTCGAACACCGGCGTCGTCTCGTAGTCCAGGGCGGTCCAGTCCTTGACGTAAAGCCCTCCGTCCGTCACCACGAAGGCGTCGCCGACGTTGCCCGCCGTGATGGCACTATCGTCCGCGAGCCTCGGAATCCAGCCTACGTACGTCCCCTCGGGGCTGTGCTCATCGATGGTGTAGCTGCCCTCATAGGCGTCGGTCAACGCCACGGTCACCGTTGCGGTCCCGGTCCGGGCCCCGGCATCGCCGGCTTCCACCGTCAGGCTGAACACCGGCGTCGCCTCGAAGTCCAGCGCGGCGCTGCTGTTGACGGTGATCTGCCCGGTGGCATCAACGGTGAAGGCATTGCCGTCATTGCCTGCCGTGATGGCAAAGTCAAGCGGCAGTGGGGCGGCCGGGTCCGTCGCGATCGTGCCCACGACCGCTCCGTCGCTTGCGTTCTCAATGACATCGAAAGCCTGATCAAGGATCAGCGGGTCGTCGATAACGTCATTGACGTTTACCGTGATCGCCGTGTCCCCGACGTGCTGTCGCACCCGGTCCCACTGTCCGCCCCAGGCGTCTTCCGTCCAGACATCGACCCATTCGTAGTGGGCTACCGTCAAGTCGAAAACGGGTGTAGTCTCATAGTCGACCGCACTCCAGTTGTTGACGTAGAGCCGGTCGCCTGTCGTCACGAACGCATTGCCGACGTTGCCAGCCGCGATCTCGCTCTCGGTGCCCAGTACCTCGATCCGGCCAACGTACGTCCCGTTCGGGCTGTGCTCCTTGATGACAAAATGATCGGCCACCAAGTCGTATACGTCCACAGTGATCGCCGCTGTGCCGATCACCCCGCTGCCATCGGTTACCTGCACGGTCACGTCGACAGTCGGCGTAGTCTCATAGTCGAACGCCAGGCTGTTGTTGACGATGATCTGCCCGGTCTGGTCGACGGCGAACGCATCCCCGAACTTGCCGGCCGCGGCGTAGGTGCCGTCCTCGTCGACGAGATCCACCGTGATAACCGGTGCGTCCGGCGCGTGAGCGTACGTATGGGTATAGGCACCGGGCGCGTCGTAGGTGCTACTGCTGCCGTCACCCCAGTGGACGGTATAGCCATCTGGCGCAACGGTGTCTTCGCCGGGGTCCGTCACGTCCTGCAGCGTCAACGTGTACGGCGAACCCGCAACGACGCTGTAGGCACCCCGGAGTGCGATCGTTGGCGCCACGTTGTTGACTGTCACGCCGAGCGTGCCGGCCGCGGCGTGCGTTCCGTCCTCGTCAATCAGGTCCACCACGATCGTGGGGGCGTCCGGACCGTCAGGGTAGATGTGCGTCACGGCACCGGGTGCATCGTAGGTGTCGCTCGTGCCGTCACCCCAGTGGACGACGATGCCGCCAGCCGCAACGGCGTCATCGCCGGGATCGCTTACGAGCCCCAGTGTCAGCGTGTAGACGGCCCCTTCATCCACGCCGACCGACGCGTTCAAGAGGGCTGTCGCGCCTGCGGGGGCCTCGCCTTGGCTGCCCGGTCCGCTGAGGGTGATCGTCGGGGCGGCGTTGTGGATCGTGACAGTGGCAGATGCATCGTCCGTACCGGCCACGCCGTCGTCTACGCGGACAGTTGCCTGGAAATCCCCGTCATCCCCGATACCCAGGCGCATCAGGTCCAGCCACGCCAGTGTCGGTGTTGCTCCGAAGGCATCTGTGAAGTCACCATCGCCGTTAACATCCCATGCGAACGTGAGCGGGTCGCCGTCGGCATCCGATGAGCCTGACGCGTCGAGGCTGAGGTCCTGACCTTCATCGATTGCATACGGTCCGCCTGCGTCGGCAACTGGCAGGGCGTTGGAAGGCTCGCCGAACACGTCGATTTCACGCCAGACGCTTCCGCCTCCCCAGAAGGGACAAGCGTTGAGGAAGTTGATCCGAACCTTTTCGATCCTCTCAGCCAGCGCCCCTTCGCTGCGGTATACAATGATCTTGGTCGCTCGGTGCTTACAACTAGCGTATTGATTCCACGGGGCGTTGGAGTACGTGCCGACCTCCACGAACCCCGAGCTGCCCACGGGCTTGACGAGCAACGTCCATGCCTGATTAGCCCTGGCGTCGCAGGTGCCGGCGTAAACCGCAACCTTCGTTATGTCGTAACCGGACGGGCTGGCCCCGGTGTCCAGCGTGTACTCTGCCCACCATGTTGACGCGCCCAGGTACAGAGCGCCACTGTCGCTGGTCGCCGCCCCCCCCGAGCCATCCGTAAGTATGGTTTGCCCCATAGCATGGTTCGATGCCGAGGGAGTGGTTCCGTTAATGAGGTCCGTTGACGAGACAGGCCATAGGGCGCGGTTATGGTCGGCCGCTCCCTTCTCGACCACGATCGGGTGGATCACTTCGCCCCCAGTGGGCTCACCGAAGACGTCGAACTCGCGCCACACCGAACCGGTGCCCCACCAGGGAACCGCGTCAAGGAAGTCGAAGCGCACCGCCTCGATCCCCGTGGCAAGAGGTCCGCCATCGCTCGATACGGCTATCATGGTAGCCCGGTTTCCGGGCGGCGTGTACTGAGTCCAGGGCGCATTGGTGTACGTGCCGATCGGAACGAACTCCGACCCGCCCAGGGGCCTGACCGAGAACGTCCAGACCTGATTGGCCCTGGCGTCCTCGGTCCCCGCGTAGACGGTCGCACCGGTGATGTCGTAGCCGGACGGGCTGACCAGGGTGTTCAGTTCGTACTCCGCGTACCACGTCGAGTACG
>CAYOGX010000128.1:0-8599 GCA_964403235.1 uncultured Planctomycetales bacterium
ACTTGCCGTAGGACTGGATCCAGAAGTGGATGTTCCCGGTATCGGCGTTGTAGTCGGACATGCCCACCTGAACGGTGATGTCGCCGACTGTGTTGGCATCGCCGTTCCCGTTCCAGCCCGACCTCAGCGTATAGTAGTCTGTCCCCCCCGTGAGCGGATCGGTTCCGCTGATCGTCACGGGGACGTTGTTCACGATGGGACTGGACGGATTTCCCGCCTGGCTGATGGTGATGTTGAAGGACTGCAGCTTGCCGATAGCTGCGTCGGTGGTGGCAGTGGCACACGCCACAATGCCTACGGCCAAAAGACCAACCAATGCCGTGCGATACATTTCTACACCCCTTTCTCGGTCCACACGTGGACCCTCATTTCCGGCCCGTTTCCGGACCCTCTCCGGGTCCGTGCGTGGACCCATGAACCTTACCTTCGCCTGACCACAAACAGACGTAGCCATGTACGCCAATCGTACTGATGGTGCGATCGCGCCCAGGGCTCCGCCCTGGTACACTAGATTCTGTGTTCAAGATGACTTCTGCACCCCCCAGTGACAGATGTCAACGCTTGGCGAGATTACTCCGAGGCTTGGATTCCCACCCCTGTAGGTCGCAGAATAGTAGGCCCTGGGGAATTCCAAAGTCAACAACGGGGTTGGGATTTTTCTGCCAGACGCCAAGGAACCCGCCTCGCCACGCAATATTCTTTATAAAGCTCTGTCAAAAAACATGTTAGAGTATTCACAGGGCTGCGCCACCGGGATCCAGTCCCAGCACGAACGTCGTGGACGGCCAGATTCGGCCGCGCCGCCCTCGCCGTCGACAGACCGACACCGGGTCGTACGGCATCGCTGCGGGAATCAGGCCCGCCCGCAGACCCCGGGATGTCCTGTTCCGTTGGGGATCAGACGTCCATGTCCTTGCGCCGAAAGGTGGTACGCCCAGAGGTAGGTAGCACACACCCCCTTGGCAAGCCCCCAAGTCCCGATAATGTGTCGGTCATTGGCGTCGTTTTACATTAGCGCGATTCTGCCGGGGCCACGCGCGGGCCACGTCATGGAGGCGCGGTGCCCGCTCCTCGACCGGTCAGCCGGCCGGACCGTGCGGCGGTCGAGGTCGCCCTGTTTTCGTCCGGGTGCCCTCCGGCCCCTTGACTGGCCGGCAGTCCCATGTGACGCTTGTCTGCGTGAAGGTGATTCAGCACATCCGACGGTCGACTTGGGGTCTGGCGATAGGGGTAGCGGTGACGGCCGGCGTGATCGGCCTGTATGCGGCCGGTGTGTTCGAGCGCTTCGAGCTCGACATGCTCGACCTGCGGTTCCGGCACTTCAACAAGCTCGGGCCGTCAGACCTGATCCTCCACGTCGACATCGGCGACGACGCGCTCGAGCGGATCCACCGCTGGCCCTGGCCACGGCAACTCCACGCCCGATTGATCGACACGCTCAACGAGTTGGGCGCCCGCGCCGTGGTGATGGACATCGTCTTCTCGGAAGACCAGCAGCCCAGGCTGCCCTTGCCCAAGACGACCGCCGCCAAGGAACTGGCCCACACGCTCGCCCGATCGTCGGTCCAAGACATCATCCGCGACGACCAGGAGCTGGGCGCGGCCGTCGCCCGCGCCGGTAACGTCTATCTGGACATGTTCTTCAACCTGGTGGGCGCCGATGATCCGAGCGAGCGCGCGCGCAGCCAAACGCGCCACGCGATCGAGCAGAACCCCGATTGGACGACGCAACAGCTCATCGATCATGTGCAGCGCGACGAGGCCACGCGCGTCCTCGGCCGCGAGGAGTTGACGGCCTTGTGCCGGCGGGTCCACTTGGGCTGGCTGCTGGAGCAGCATTTCGGATCGAGCGTGGACGACCTGGTGGGTCGAACGGGCCTACATCGCGGCGAGGTGGACAAGGTATTGGCGGGCCTGAAGCGGCGGATAGCGCAGAAGCGGGTCCGACAAATCATGCAGCATGATCCGGACGCCAGCCTCAAACAGCTCATCGGCCGGATCCTCCCGACCGAACCCAGGGATCCCCTCGACGCTCAGGACATCCGCGTCGGGTACGAGACCGAGCGGGCGATCCGTGCCAGCCTGAAGCGAACGGCGCCCATCCCCCCCGAGCAACGGTGGTTGTACCCAACCGTCGGGACGGTCACGCCGCCGCTGGAGACCCTGGCGGGTGCCGCCAGGGACGTGGGTTTCGTGACCTTCGAGACGGACAGCGTCGACGGCGTGCTTCGCGAGATCCCTCTGGTGGCCTGCTACCGGGGCCGGATGCTGAGGCAGTTGGCCTTCGCCGTCCTGTGCGATCAGTTGGACGTGCCGCCCGATCGGGTCGAGATGATCGCCCCGGACCGGCTGGTGCTGCGCGGCGCGCGCTGGCCCGGCCAATCGACGCGGCGGGACGTGGTCCTGCCGCTCGACGAGCGGGGCAGGCTCTTGTTGAACTGGTACGCCGGTGCGGCGGGACCGGCGGCGGGCGGCGCGGAACGATGGAAGACCAGCTTCGATCACGTGGCCGTCGGTCGGGTCCTGGAGATTCCACAGAACCGCGCGGCGGCTCGGTCCCAGCGGAAGCGCGTACTGGCGGAGGCGGTCCAGTTCACGACGGCCAGGGGCGCGATCGCCACCTACGAGCGATACGTCAAGCTCGCCCGGGCGCGCGACCAGGCCGAACGCGAACTGGCCGCCATGCAGCCGGATGACCCCAACCACACCGCCCTGGCAGGCGCCATGGACGACGCCGTCAAGCAGATGACCAAGATCGAGCAAAACGCCGTCGGCGTCATCCGAAGCAACTACGAGGAGATCAAGTCCCTCCGGCCGGAGAACGACGACGAACGCCGCGAGTTCGCCCAGATCCGGCAGATCTACGACGACCTGTCGCGGGTCGAGCGTCTGGAGCGCCGCGTGGCCGACCGCGTCGCCGAGCTGCGGCCCGTGGTGGCCGACAAGATCTGCTTCGTGGGGTACACGGCCACGGCCGTGGCGGACTTCGTCGGCACGCCCGTCTTCGAACGCGCCCCGGGCGTCATCGCTCACACCAACCTGTTTCATACGCTGTACACGGGCGCGCTGGTCCGCCGTTCGCCCCGGTGGTTGGACGTGTTGTTGATCGTGGTTTGCGGGCTGATGGTCACAAGCCTGATCACGACGTGGCGCGGTCCGATCTTCAGTCTGGTCACAACGGCGTTGGCCCTCAACGTGGTGGCGGTCGCGGTGGCGATGTGGCTGTTCTACCAGTGGCGGATTTGGATCATCGTGCCTTCGGTGGTGGCGGCCGTGCTGGGCAGTTGGGCGCTCATCACGGCCTATCGTCAGCTCACCGAGGGGCGGGAGAAGCGCTTGGCCTTCAGTCGGCTCGGCCAGTACACGTCCCCGACGCTGGCCCGCCGCATCGCCGAAGAGCCGGAGGTCCTCCAGCGGGCCGAGGCCCGCGAGGTCTCCTGCTACTTCAGCGACCTGAAGGGCTTCACCTCCATCAGCGAGCACCTCGGGGCCGAACGAACCCAGACCCTGCTCAACGTCTACCTGGAGCGCATGAGCGAGGTCCTGGATCGGCACGAGGCCTTCATCAACAAGTTCCTGGGCGACGGCATCTTTGCGTTCTTCAACCCGGCCGTGAACCCGCAGCCCGACCACGCGCGGTTGGCGTGCGAGGCGGCCTTGGAGACGATGACGGCGTTGGATGACCTGATCGCCGAGCAACGGCGAATCGGCGGTGACGAGGCCTTCGAGCAGCTTCGCTGCCGCGTCGGGCTGGCCACCGGTAACGCCGTCGTGGGCAACTGCGGGAGCGACCGAAAGTTCGACTACACCTGCATCGGCGACACGGTGAACCTGGCCGCCCGGCTCGAGCCCGCCAACAAAGCCTTCGGCACGCAGATCATGGTGGCCGAGTCCACCCGCGCCGCCGTCCAGGACCTGTATGAATGGCGATACCTGGGCGGGCTTCAGGTCGTCGGCAAGAAGCAGATGGTGCCGGTCTACGAGATGCTCGGCCGGAAGGGCACCGTGCCCGACGAATCGCTCGAATACGCCGAGAAGTTCGCGCAGGGCATCCGACTCTACCAGGAACAACAATGGGTCGATTGCATCACCTACTTCACCCGCATGTTGGCCCGGCGTCCTGACGACATGGGACTGATGCTCTACATCGACCGCTGCGGACAGTTCGATCGCTTCGGCCTGCCGGAAGACTGGTCGGGCGCCATTGAACTGACGGAGAAATGAGGGACCGAACGGGATGGGTGGCCCACCGGACGCTGGAGGTCTCCCGGCGGGATGACACGGCGGCCGCCCTACCGGCTTGGCTGTGTTTCGGCCCGCGGGGGTTTGACGACGGTCACGGGGGCGATCTTCTCCAGGTCGGGCTTGATCTTCTTGGCTTCACCCACGACGACGATGGTCAGGTTCCGGTCGTGCATCAGGTCGCTGGCGGTGGTGGTGACGTCTCGGGCGGTGGTCTTCTTGACGCCGGCTAGCATCTGCGTCAGGTAGTCTTGGGGAAGGCCGGCATGCTCGATCAGCCACAGGTCGCGGACGATGGCCTGGGGGGTCTCGCGCTGGCCGGCGAAGCCGCCCACGATGTAGGAGCGAGCGACGTCCAGCTCCTCCTGGTCCGGCGGGGTGGCTCGGATGCGGTCGATCTCCTTGAGGATCACGCGGATGGCCTCGGCGGTGGTGGCGGGCTTGGTGAAGGTGGCGGCCTGGAACCTGCCGGCGAACCGGTCGGGATAGAACCCCCCGCTGGCGCCGTAGGTCAGGCCCTTTTGGACGCGGATGGCCTTGTTCAGCCGGCTGTTGAACCCGCCGCCGAAGATCAGCGACAGCACCTGACTGGGGAAATAGCGCTCGTGCCGCCGCGTGATGCCCAGGTGACCGACACGGATCTGGCTCTGCACCGATCCGGGCCGGTCCACCAGCCAGATGTGCGTCGGGCCCGGCTGGGGGATATCGGGCAGCTTCGGCTCAGGTTTGGCCCCGGCGACGGTCCAGTCGCCCAGACACGATTTGGCGACGGCCATCGCCGCCGACGGCGTGACGTCCCCGGCAATGTAGAGCACGGCCGAATCGGGCCGGACGAACCTGGCCCACCACCCCGCCAGATCCTCGGTCGTCAGCGCCTTCACGTCGGCGAGTTCGCCCGTGGGCGTTCGCGCGTAGGGATGAAGGCCGAAGATCCGCCGGCGCAGCTCGCGCCAGGCCAGGTATTGGGGCGTCTTGGTCCGGACCATCAGTCCGAGCACCGTCTGTTTTCGCAGGACCTCGAACTCGTCCTTGGGGAACGTCGGCGAGCGGACGACCTCGGCCAGGAACCTGGTCGCCAGCTCGAACTTGTCGGCCACACACGAGGCGTTGACGGCGGCGGTGTCCATGGACGCGCCGGCGCTCAGTGATATTGCATTGAACTCGAGCGCCTCGGCCAACTCGGCGGCCGTGTGCTGCTTCGTCCCCTGGGTGATCATCTGACACGCCATCAAGGCGGTGCCCGGCTTGTCCTCGGTCCACCCACCGTGCTGCACACCGAGCATCAGCGTGACGAACGGCACCTCGTCGTTGGGCACGACCACGACCTTCAGGCCGTTGTCCAGTACCTGGTCGTGGTGGGGGATCTGCGGGATGGTTTCCAGAAGCGTGGCCACGGGCGGCCTGTCGGGGAACCCGCCGGGCCGGGACAGATCGGCCCGCGGCCCGCCGCGTTTCGCGACGCGGTTGGTGACGGGCTTGGTGGCCGGTGGGGCCCCTTCGTCGACGTCGTCCTTCGCGGACACGCCGAGCAATGCGCCGACGGCGGCGGCAAGCTTCGGCTGGACGATGACGGTCGTCTCGCGCTGCTTGGTGAAATAGGTCCTGGCCACACGCTGCAGGTCGTCGAGGGTCACCGCGCGGATCCGCTCGAGCTGGTGGTTGGCCTTGTCGGCGTCGCCTTCGAGGACCTGATAGTGCCCCAACAGATGGGCCTTCTGCTCGACCCTCAGCGATCGGGTCACCTCGCGGCGCATGTACTGGTTCTTGACCTTGGCCAGCTCGCGGGCCGTGACGCCCTCGGTCGCGACCCGGGTCAGATGCCCGCGGAGGGCCTCGAGGGCCTTGTCCTTGTTCCCCCAGGGCATCAGGGCAGCGCCAACGCCCGCCGCGCCGTCGTCCTCGAGCACGAAGGTCATTGACTGGGCCCCTTGGGCGATCTTTCGTTCCTTGACCAGGTCCCGGTAGATCCGGCTGCTCTCGCCCTCGCCCAGGATGGACATCAGCATTTCCAGCGGCAGCGCATCGTCGTGGGTGCGCGGGACCGCGCGATAGGCCAGGCCGACCAGCGGCGCGGGGCCCTTCTTCTCGGGGATCGTCACCTTGCGCGGCGCGGTCTGCGGCGGTTCGGTGACCGAGACGGGCGGCGGCTTGGGAATGCTCGGGATCCAACCGAAGTACTTCTCGGCCAGCGCCCGGACCTTCGCATGCGTCACGTCGCCGACGACGACGAGCGTCGCGTTCGACGGGACGTAGTACTTGTCCCAGAACGCCTGCAGCTCGTCGATCGTGGCAACCCGTAGGTGGGGGATCAGCCCGATGGGCGTCCAGCGGTAGGGGTGCTCGGTGAAGATGACGGCCAGCACCTTTTCGTAGACGGTCCCGTAGGGGGCGTTGAGGTACCCGACGCGCCGTTCCTCCTCGACCACGCCGCGTTCCTTGTAGAACCCCTCCTCGTCGATCTTGAGGAAGGCCATCCGCTCAGCCTCGAGCCACAGGACCAGCTCGAGCTGGTTCGAGGGGACGCGGGCGATATAGGTGGTGTTGTCGAAGGAGGTGTAGGCGTTGGTGTAGCCGCCCGTGCGGCGGATGGACTCGAAATGGTCCGTGGGCCCCAGGCGGTCGGTCCCGCGGAACATCATGTGCTCGAACATGTGGGCGAAGCCCTGCCGATCGGGGTCTTCGTCCTTGGACCCGACGTGGTACCAGACCTGGACCGCCACGATCGGGCACGAGTGGTTTTCGAGCGACACGACGGTCAGTCCGTTGCCCAGGGTCTTTCGCCGGAAATCATACTGCCGATCGGCCCCCGCCAGCGGGCACGTGACGATCAGCACGACCAGGGCGCAGCGAGCGTACGATCGTTTAGACATCGGTGGCTCCTTTGCGGATCGGGCCCGAGGGATCCGGGCCTGCCCGGGGTATGCAAGCAGTATCCGCCGGCTCGCAGACGGTGACAAGTGGGCGGCGCTTGACCTGAGGCCCGCCCAGATTGGACCCGAATCATGCCGGAAAAGAGTTGATGAACGAGGGCGGAATGGGGACAATACCTCCACGCACAGCGGGTGCACGGTTACGCCATGGCAGGCGGGCCCGGCCCGCCACGTCATAGACAGCCTATCACGCATGGCGCCGACCGTGGCGATCGTCATCCTCGTAGCCGGGGAGTCAAGGGGTCGCGTTGGCATCGGCCGGAAAGGGAATTCTGAAATGGACGATGAGTCGAGGCGTGCGCACGAACGTTTCAAGGACGACCAGCGGGTGTGTCGAGCCGTGCTCGAGGAGGCGTCGGGGGGCTCGACCGAGCTCAGCATCATTGACATGAGCGCCGGCGGGGCGGCACTCTGCGATGTGGGGGACTCCACACGCACTCCGCGCGTGTCCGGTCGTTCGCTCACCAAAGGCCACATCAAGATCAAGGTCCCTTCGACATCGAAGCGCAAGTCGACCAAGCGCAAGACCGTTGACGTAGGGACCTACGAGGTCGTTCGGGAGTGGCCCCGCGGGCTTGGCGACGACGCCGGCATCGCCGTCAAATTCACAAAGCCGCGGCAAGGCTGGCTGAAGACGATGGCCGAGCAGCGCGTGCTGACTTCGCTTCAACGGGCGGGCGGCTAATACGGTTCGCATGACGGCGCCTACCCGGTGATGGTCCGCACGGCGGACGGTGCGCTGTTCGGCGGACGTTGCTGCAATGCCACCGTCGACCATGCCCGTGATTCCCATGGGCATGCCGCCCGGTGCCAAACGGAGGGACGTCGCTCAACGCGTGATGGCCACCGAAGCGGATCAACTCAGCAAGCAGCGGGTCCTGGCGGCCTTGTCCCACCGCCGACCGGACCGGATCCCCAAGTGCGATACCTTCTGGGGCGAGTTCGTCACGCGATCTCGCCAGGCGCACGGCCTAGGCGACGACGTCGACCTGATGGACTTCTACCAGATCGACCTGACGGTGGTCGTGCCCGATGAGACGCCGTTTCCGTCGCGGGCCGAGGTGTTGGCCGTCGACGGCGACGACACGACCCACCGCGATGGGTGGGGGCGGGTCATCCGCACACGCGAGGGGGCCTACTTCTACGAGCCGATCGCCCCGGCGCTTCGCACGCGGGCGGAGCTGGATTCGGCCGAGTTCGAGTCGCCGCTGCTCGATTCGCGTTATGCGTGCCTCGATCCGGCCAACGGGTTCGACGCGGGCCGGCGGTGCTATTTCGTCAAGACGGGCGGGCCCTATCTCCGCAGCTCGTTCATGCGGGGCGGGGAGGCGTTTCTGACCGACATCGCGGGCGATCCGGACTTCGCCGCCGCCCTGGCCAACCGCGTGGCCGACCATCAGATCCAGATCGGCCTGGAGGGGATGCGC
>CAYOGX010000129.1:0-8539 GCA_964403235.1 uncultured Planctomycetales bacterium
ATGGCCGATTACGTCGTGGCCGGGCGGGCGCTCAAGACCTACCTGGGCCTGGCCACCATGATCGGCACGGAGATGGGCCTGGTCACGGTGATGTACAACGCCCAGAAGGGCTTTACGGGCGGGTTCGCGGCCTTTCACATCGCGGTCGTGGCGGCGGTCATCACACTGGCGGTCGGGCTCACCGGCTTCATCGTCGTGCCCTTGCGCCGCGCGGGCGTGATGACGATCCCGGAGTTCTACGAGAAGCGTTTCACACGTGGCGTGCGGGTCTTGGGCGGGTTGATCCTGGCCCTGTCGGGCATCATCAACATGGGCATGTTCCTCAAGGCCGGGGCCTTGTTCGTCATGGGCGTGACGGGGATGACCGATCCCACTCGGTTGAACATCATCATGACCGTCCTGATCCTCCTGGTGCTGCTGTACACGATCCTGGGCGGGATGATCTCGGTCGTCATCACGGACTACATCCAGTTCGTGGTGCTGTCGCTCGGGCTACTGGTCGCGTCCGCGATCGCGCTGAACAAGTTCGGCTGGGACAACATGGTCAACACCGTCGTGACGCACCGGGGGGAGGGCGGATTCAACCCCTTTCACGAATCCGGCTTCGGGACGGGGTACGTGTTGTGGATGGTGATGCTGGGCCTGGTGGTCAGCGCGATCTGGCAGACGGCGGTGATGCGGGCGTGTGCAGCCGAGAGCACCAAGGTCGTCCGGCGGATCTACATGTGGTCGTCAGTGGGGTTCCTGATCCGCTGCCTTATCCCGTTCTTCTGGGGCATCTGTGCGTTGGTCTACGTGGCCGGGCACGCAGAGTTCAAGGCGATCCTCCTGCCGGACACGGGCCAGCCCGATCCGCAGCACACGCTGATGGCCATGCCCCTGGCGATGAGCGCCACGCTGCCCGCCGGGGTGCTGGGCATCCTGACGGCCGGCATGCTGGCGGCCTTCATGTCCACACACGACAGTTACCTGCTGTGTTGGAGCTCCGTACTGACCCAGGACGTGCTCGCCCCGCTGCTCGGCGAGCGCCTGACGACGCGCATGCGGCTGATCTTCGCACGCACGTTCATCTTCGCGATCGGCGTGTTCCTGTTGCTCTGGGGATTGTGGTATCCATTGGGCCAGGACCTGTGGGACTACCTGACGATCACGGGGGCGATTTACTTTACCGGTGCGTTCGCGGTGCTGGTCTGCGGGATTTATTGGAAGCGGGCCAGCACCCTGGGGGCGTATGGCGCGTTGCTGTGCGGCTTCGGGGCTCTGCTCGGCCTCAAGCCGTTGCAGGACCTGCTGGGCGTTGAGTGGGCCACCGAGTGGGTGGGGCTCAGCACCGTCGCCGCGGCCACGGTGACCATGGTCGTCGGATCGCTGCTGGTCCCGGACCGAAAGAAGGAGGCCTGACAGATGACGTTCTGGCTGGGCCTGTGGGAGGCCGTCCTCATCATCGGCGTCGTCCTGTTCGCTGTCCTCGCGGTGGTCGTCATCATCGGCGGGGCGTTCGACATCCGTTCGCTGTTCCGATCGCTGGCGGCCCAGCATCGGCAGCAGGACGAGGGCGAGTCCGAATGACGCGATCCGGCCATCTGAATGGGCGCGCCGGTACTGGCGGGGCACTGGCACTTGCGCTGTCGGTCTTGTATTCCCCTCTGAGTCTGGGCGCCGAGTCGGTGCAGGACCCCAACCGCGCGCTGCGTCTGGTCCCGTTCCCCAAACAGGTCCAAATCTCGCCGGGCAGTCTCGCGCTCCGCGCGCCGATGACGATCACCGTCAACGATGCGCCGATGGCCCGTCAGGCGGCAACGGCGCTCAAACAGGACCTTGGGGCGTTGCTGAAGATCGACGCCCGGCTGTCCGCCCGCCCGGCCGATGGCGGATGGCAATGCGTCGTTTCGCCCGGACAGGTCGAGCAAGATCAGATCCGCAAGGGCCTGCCGGACCCGCCGCGCAACCCGGAGGGATACGCCCTGGTGGTGCGTCCGACGTACGCGGCGATCGGCTCGCAGGCCGAGGCTGGCCTGGTCTACGGCATCCAGACGCTGAGACAGTTGGTCCGGGCCAACGCGAAGAACGACGCGATCCCGTGCGTCCGCATCCGCGACTGGCCTTCGATGCGGTATCGCGGCTACTCCGATGACATCACCCGCGGGCCCAGTCCGACGTTGGCGTTCCTAAAGGGCGAGTTCCGCACCACGTCGCTGCTCAAGATGAACTTCTGGACGTACTACATGGAGTACCAGTACGCCTTCAAGAAGCACCCCGTCATCGGGCCCAAGGACGGCAGCCTGACGCCCGAGGAACTCAAGGCCCTCGTCGCCTACGGCAAGCGCTGTGGCGTGGAAATCATCGGCAACCAGCAGTCGTTCGGGCATTTCAGCCGCATCCTGAGCCACGATGAGTACAAACATCTGCGCGAAAAGCCCCATCTGCTGAATCCGACGCACGAGGGGGCGATCCAACTGCTGGATGACCTGTACTCCGAGGTCGCCCCGCTGCTCGAATCGAAGCTGTTCAACGTCTGCTGCGACGAGACCTGGGGGCTGGGCACGGGCCCGTCGAAGCCGGTGGCCGACAAGATCGGCGTCGGCGGCGTCTACGCCAATCACCTGCGGCGCGTGCACGACTTGCTCAAGGACAAGTACGGCAAGCGAATGATGATGTGGGGCGACATCATCATCAGGCACCCCAAGCACCTGGCCACGATTCCCAAGGACACCATCGTTCTGTCGTGGGGATACCATGCCGCGCCGACGTTTGACGCAGCCATCACGCCGTTCTCGAAATCGGGCTACGAGTTCTTCGTCTGTCCGGGCGTGAGCTGTTGGAGCCGGATCCTGCCCGACTTCGGTGTGGCCGTCACGAACATCCACAATTACGTTCGCGACGGCGCCAAGCACGGCGCGCTGGGCATGCTGAACACGACCTGGGACGACGACGGCGAAAACTTCTTCACGGCCAACTGGCACGGCGTGGCCTGGGGGGCGGAGTGCGCGTGGAACGCCTCGACCACGCCCTACAAGGCCTTTAGCCGGCGCATTGGGGCCGTGCTGTTCGGCGAGCCGGGCGACCACTTCGGTCGGGCGATCGACCTGTTGGCCAAGACGCACCGGCTGGCCGGTTATGACAGCATGCTCGACCGGCGGTTCTGGAAGATCGAGTCGGGCAAGCTCCCGATCGACGAGCGGTCGGCCAGGAAACGGGCCGAATCGCTGCTCGAGATCGTCCGGCCCGCGCTGGCGCACCTTCGCGAGGCCAAGGCGCAGGCCAGGGTCAACGCCGATTGGCTCGACTACTTCATCTTCGGCGCCGAGCGGATGGCGCTGATGGCCACCCGCGTGCTGGATTATCTCGACGCGGCCCGGGCGTACGAAGCGGCGGGTCAGGCGGTTCCGCCGTCCAAGTCAGCCCTGCAACGGGCTGAACGGCTCGTCCGGAAGATCCGCGACGACCACGCGAGCTTGAAACGGCAGTACATCGCGCTGTGGCATCGCGAGAACAAGCCCTACGCCCTCGACTGGGTGACGCGCCGGTTCGACGGCACGATCGGGCGATACGACAAGATGCTCGCCGCCTTGCAGGCCGCCGCTAAGGCGTTGCAGGAAAAGCGCGCGCTACCGGACGCCAGCGACGTCGGGCTGAAACTCGTCGAGTTGGGCGCGCGTCAAACGCGTCCCACGAAGGTCCTGGCCCGCGCGCTTGCCCCACAGGCGCCCTGGGCGGAGGCGGCGTTCAAGAAGCGCGTCGGACTGGTGCTCCGCAGCGGCGACGCGGACCGGCTGGATCAGCCCGTCGAGGTCACTCTGCCCGGATCAGTGGATGCCAAGGGCGTCGTGCGGCTGGTCGAGCTTGACGCGGACGCGACCTCGCAGAAGCCACTGATCTGTCAACTACATGACGTGGGCGACCGTAGGCGACTCGTGTTCATCGCGCACGGCAAGACACCCAAGAACGGCGAACGACGTTTCCTGCTCTACTGTGATGGCACCAGCCAGCCCGGCGGCGTCCAGGATGCCGGCGCGGTTCGGTGCACCGACGGGCCGGGCGGCGCCAAGTGGATCGAGAACGAGCATTATCGTCTGCTCGTCGGCCCGGAGGGCGGGCACATCTATCGCTGGGAGGTCAAGGCCCTGGACAACCGCGACGTGACGCATCCGGGTGGGACGGGCTGGTCCGGTTTTGCCGACGTCGGCGGCGAGCACCGTCGCAGCAAGAACCGGATCGAGGTCTTGGCCGGCGGACCCGCGATGGTCCGCCTGAAGTGCACCGACCAGACCGGGCTCGAGAAGACGATCAGCGCGTATGCGCACCTGCCGTGGATCGAGGTGACGCTGAACAGCGGCGTCGACTACTTCTGGTGTTTCACCGACACGCGTCTGATGGCGGCCGACAGCCCGACGCCCGGGTCGGTCCTGTTCTCCGACGGCACGACCGGCAAGGTCAAGAAGCTCACATCGAGCGCGGACTGCCAGGTCAGCCGACCCAAGGTCCACTGGGCCGCCAAGTTCGTGCAAGACGGGCCGATGATCGCTCTGATCACGCCCGAGCTCGCGACCCGGCACGTGGTCGGCCCGGGCGGCGGGATGGGCGGCGTGGGGATCGAGCGCTCGACACTGGCCGGTCACGTCGTGATCTATGCGGGGCGCTGCCCCGAATCGGTCAAGACCACCCTCGACGGACTCCGCGCCACGCTCAACTACGGCAAGCAACCGACGGTGGACGTGTGCGCGATTCAGCAGCGTTGAAGCCCGACGCCGGCGAGGGTCGCCGTGGCATGCCTATCGATCACCACGCCAAGGGCGACCGCCATACCCCGGCCAATTCGTCGATGGGCAGGTCGATCAGCGTCTCGGCGTCGCGCGTGACCTTTAGTCTGGGTGTCTGTTGAACGTGGCCGATCGGCGTTGCGTGGCGCGCCAGGTCCCCGCTCAGCCAGACCAGCGGGACGTCGGGCTCGGCGAGTTCGAGCAGGTAGGTGCAGGTGTCCTCGGCCCAGACGGCGTCGGGCGGGTCGACGGCGTCCAGGCTGATCGTCGCGCCGAGGCCCGACGCGATGCACATCTCAGCCGCGGCCACCAGTAGCCCGCCGTCGCTGACGTCGTGGGCGGCCGAAACCGCGCCGCTACGGATGTTTCGCGATACGTCGCGGTGCACGGCATGGCTCGTCGCCAGGCCTTCGACGCCAACCGGGCAACGGACCAGGACCAGCGGGCGAGTCGGGCGCTTCAGATCGATCGTGACGCAGCGGTTCACGTCGTCGACGATGGCGATCGCGCTGATCAGCAGCGTCTGGGGGATGGCGATCCGGCCGGTGTCGGTCAGGTGCGCGCGGAGCGTGTCGGTCAGGCGTTTGACGTCGGCGGGGTCGATGGCGAACTCGTTATTCAGCGAGTCCTTGCCGCTGATGAAGGGCAGGCCGTAGGTCATGGCGGCGTCGTGTGCGCCCTGGCAGGCGCGGACCAGCCCGCCGAGCTGTCGCGGGTGGTCGGTCCGGCCCCAGCAGGAGTTGTCGAGGATGGCAGTCCGCTCGGGATCGCCGCCGACGCAGATCACGTTTCGCAGCGCCTCGTCGACGGCGGCGACGGCCATCCAGTACGGGTCGACGTCGGACACGTGCGGGCACAGACCGCATCCGATTGCCACCCCGCGGTCGCTGTCGAGCCGCGGACGGATGACGGCCGCGTCGCCCGGTCCGTCGCCGGGCCCGACGAGCGGCTTGACCACGCTGCCCCCCTGGACCTCGTGGTCGTACTGCCGGATGACCCATTCCTTGCTGGCGACGTTCAGGTGGCTCAAGCGGCGTTTCAGCTCGGGTTCCGCTCCCTGACGGTTGCGGCTCGGCTCCGCTGATGTGGCGGGTGTTGCCTCGATCGGTGACCATTCGGCCGTCCGCGTCGATTTGGGAATGCCCTCGTGCAGGAACGCCATCTCGAGCTGGCCGACGACCGTGCCCTCATAGCGGACGGTCAGCCTCTTGTCGTCGGTGTATCGGCCGATGATGGTGGCCTCGACGTCCTCGGCGGCGAAGATGGCCAGGATCTTGTCGCGATTCGCCGGCGGGACGGCCAGCACCATCCGCTCCTGGGCCTCGCTGATCCAGATCTCGTCGTATCTCAGGCCGGCGTACTTGAGCGGGACGGTCTCCAGATCGACCTCGGCGCCGATGGCCTGGCCCGTCTCGCCGACCGCGCTGCTCAGCCCGCCCGCGCCGCAGTCGGTGATGTCCGAGTACAGGCAGCCGTCGGGGTGATCGCGGGCCTGCAGGATCGTGTCGAGCATCTTCTTCTCGGTGATGGCGTTGCCGATCTGCACGGCGTGGCTGAACTCGTCGGCGTGGGAATCGGTCAGCTCGGCCGAGCTGAACGTCGCGCCATGGATGCCGTCGCGCCCGGTCCGCCCGCCCACGACGACGATCAGGTCGCCCGACCGGGCGGCCTTGAACGCCAGCGTCTTGGGGATCAGCCCCAACGTGCCGCAGTAGACCAGCGGGTTACCCAGGTAGCGCTCGTCGAAGTAGACGGCCCCGTTGACGGTCGGGATGCCCATCCGGTTGCCGTAGTCCCGCACGCCCGAGACCACGCCTTTCATCACCCGCCGCGGATGCAGCACGCCCCGCGGCAGCTTGTCCATGGGGTAGTCGGGCGGGCCAAAACAGAACACGTCGGTATTGGCGATGGGCTTGGCCGCCAGCCCGCAACCGATGATGTCCCGAACCACGCCCCCGATCCCCGTGGCCGCACCGCCGTACGGCTCGATCGCCGACGGATGGTTGTGCGTCTCGACCTTGAACGCCAGCCCGAACTCGTCGTCGAACTCGATGATGCCGGCGTTGTCCTCGAAGACCGAGATGCACCACGGTCTGGCCAGCTTGTGGGTCACGGCCGCAAACGTGTCGCCGAGGAGGTTCTCGTAGCACACCTCGACGGTCCGGCCCGGCGGATCGTCGGATCCGCTCGGGTCGTCCCCGTTCGGCATGGGCGCCCCGCGGTAGACGATCCTGCTCCTGAGCGTCTTGTGGACGCAGTGCTCGCTCCACGTCTGGGCCAACGTCTCCAACTCGAGGTCGGTCGGTTCGCGCCCCTGTCGTTGATAGTAGTCCCGGATCGCCCGCATCTCCTCGACCGACAGGAACAGGTGCCCGTCCCGGCTGAGCCGGGCCAGCGCCTCGTCGTCGAGCGATCGGATGGGGACGTGCCGTAACTCGAGCTTGTACGGATCGGTCTGCGGGGCAGGGCCGACCGGCCGGGCGCCAACGAAGATCTGCTCAATGCAGTCGTTGGCCAGCACGCCCGCGGCGATGGTCCGGAGCGCCGGCTCATCCGGACCGGGCGAGAAGACGTACCGCCGCGCGGTGCGGACCTCGTCAATCTCGAGTCCCAGATCGCGGATCGCTAGCCGTGTCGACGCCGCCACCGGGTCCATCACGCCCGGTTTGAGGTGAATCTCGACCGACGTGCCGCCCGTGGCGGGCCGGATGGCCTCGTCCCGGCCGGTCAGCTCGAATCGTTCCGTGAGCGGGTCCGTCAGCAACTCGGCCGCGATCCGTTCGACGGCCGGGCGGTCCAGCGGGCCGTCGAGCACAAACAACCGTGAGCTGGCCACGGACTCCACCCCCGCGAAGCCCATCTCCCGGATCGTCTGCAGGACGTCGTGTCCATGACTGTCCAGCCCCGTTTGGCGGGGCAGGACCTCCACTCGCCATGAGGTGGTCATGGTTCGATCTCTCGCTCCTCGTAACGCCGCCGGATCCACGCATCACGGGTTTGCTTGCTCCGTTTGAGAAAACGAGCGATTGGCCCGGCCTGGTCCTCATCAAGCCATTTTCGGATGGCCTGGAGACGATCGATCAGCTCGTCGACGGACTCGGCTAGACACTGGCGATTGCTCATCAGGATGTCCAGCCACATGTCCGGGTTGCCCGAGGCGATCCGAGTCGTATCGCCGAACCCGGTGGCCGCGACATCGAGCGATCCGCCCCCGACGGCCACCTCGATCAACGCCGACGCCACCACATGCGGCAGATGGCTGGCCTGCGCGACCAGCCGATCGTGCTGATCAGCCGACATCCGCGTCGTCCGCATCTCGAGACGCTGCCAGAAGGCCTCGACCAGGCGAACGGCCTGCGGATCCACCCGCTCGCTAGGTACGACCAGGCACTGGGCGCGTTGGAACAGGTCGGCCCGGGCGAATTCGACACCGGCGTTCTCCGACCCCGCCATCGGGTGCGAGCCGACGAAGTGGACCCCCGCAGGCAGCAGCTCCGCCGCCATGGCCAGGACGCGGCGCTTGGTACTGCCCACGTCGGTAACGACGGCGCCGGGGGGGAGATACTTACCCAACTGACGGAATACCGTCTCAAAGCGCCCGATCGGCGTACATACGACGACCAGATCTGCCCGTCGCACGCCGCTTCGATAGCTCAGTGTACCCCTGTCGATCGCGCCGACCCGGACCGCCCGGGCCATGGAAGACCGCCTTCTGCCCACGCCCACCCGCTCGGCGGGGCTCCCGACGGCCCGAATCCCCAGGCCAACCGAGCCTCCCA